>VGEM01000037.1 GCA_016869315.1 Alphaproteobacteria bacterium
CGCCGCCGGTTCCCGGCAGCGCGACGATGACCGGGCCTGGGCGCTGCGGCGCCTGACCTTCGGCGCCGGGGCCGGTCGCTTCGGCGTTGTCGATGTGCGGCGGCTTCGGCGCCTGGGCCATGATGGCCTGGCCTCGGCCGCTTTCAATCGCGTCGTCGAGCGCTTGTTCGGTGCGGCGCAGGATGTCGCCGGCCCAGCGGTCGGAGGTCGCCACTTCGGCGGTACCGATCGACACCGAGAAATTGAGGATCTCGCCGTCGATCACCACTCGTGCTTGGCGATCTCGTTACACATGCGCGAGCCCAGGATGTGTGCGCCCTTGCCGGGCGTTTCGGGCAGGATCGCCATGAAGCGCTTGTTGTCGAGCCGACCGAAAGAATCGCAGTGGTGCATTACCAGCACGCAGTATCCGGAAAACACTTGGACCAAGGTATCTGCGGCGATCGGGCCCCAGGTGTTGGCGATTTGGTCGTAGCCGTCGATCTCGATCATCATGACCGAGAGCGGCTCTTTGTAGCGCCGGGCGAGGCCAAACTCGTTCTGCGCCGACTGGTTGATATGGGCGCGGTGGGAAACGCCGGAAATCGTGTCGGTGGTGGCGCGGCGCGACAACTCGTTCTTGAAGGAGAAGGCTTCGCGTCTTCCACGTTCAAGCGCGTAGGCCAATCCCACCGCCATGGCGAACAGGGGTAGCGTGTAGACGAGGGTGCCAAAGAAGCTGATCGGCGTCCCCTGCATCGGATAGATCACCACGAGACCCAATGTCAGGATCATCGCTTCGGCCACCAGGGCTGCGACAGCCGACTGCAACGTCGGCGCCGACAGCACGATCATCAAAGCCAACGCCCCCGACATATAGGCAAAACGAAGCGTCGCGTTCTCGGGCAGGAACAGAATACCCATCACGATGGCCGCGCCAAAGCCAAGGCCCAGCACCATCGGCACCAGATCCAGCCGCTCTTTCAGATAGGACGTGAAGCTCAGGCCATAGAGGGCAAAGGTCGCGAACAGCACCGCAAGCGAGGTGGTGGCAAAACCCATGCCGGTCTCGCCAGCAAAGAAGCTCACCCACAGGCCGGCAATGCCAAATACGCCGCCGCCCGCGAGCACAATCCAGCGCTGCACCGCTTCGGTGCGCGTGGCACGATGCTCCTGATAGGCTGCTTCTTTGTCGCCCTTAAACGAGGGCAGGCGAAGAAATCCAGAAATTCGTCCCCCAATCGCGGCGGAAATTATCACAACTGATACGCGCGATGTGAGTCGAATTTTTATACTTACTCAAAACGAATGCAGCGAATTTAGAGAAGATCAATTATGCATCCACAACCGATAGATGTGGCCTAGACTCACGTTAGTGAAGTTTGGCGGCGATCAGCTCTGACGCGGATTTGTTGCGCGTCACCTTTTTCGCCTCGGCCATCGCGTCGCTCGCACGCTTGAACAACGAACTCGCAATGTCGGCGGTCGCGGCGCTGTCGGATCTGACGGTCTGCGACGCGAGACCCGAGGCCAGCAGCACATCGTGGACGCCATCGCGGGTTTCGGCGGGCTGGCCGACCAGGCCGAGCACTTTCCTGGCATAGGTCATGGCGTGATGCTGCAACACGACATCCGACATGATCACGCCGAACGTATCGCCGCCAAGGCGGCCGATGTAATCCGTCTGTCGGCGTTGCCCTTTGAGGCGCTCGGCGATGGTTCTGAGCACATCATCGCCGATTGCGGGACCGTACGCTTCGTTCAAGAACCGGGTTGCGTGCATGTTGAGCAACAGGAGCGACAGCATACCGCCCTTGGGGCGATGGTCGTCGACGCTTTGGACCAGCCGTTCCATGAATGTCGCGCGATTCGGCAATCCGGTCAGTTCATCGAATGTGGCGGCCTTGACCAACGCCTGTTCGCGGCCGTGACGCTTCAGAGCATAGCGGATGGTGCGGTCAAGACCTTCGACGGTGAGATCGCCCTTGACCAGAAAGCCATAGGCGCCGCGTGCAAGGGCGCCCTCGTCGATGCTGCGATCATCCATCGAGGTCAGCATGATGAACGGTACGTCGATGTCGAACCGGCGCGCTTCGTCCATCAAATCGAGACCGGTATGGGGGCGCAGATAATAGTCGACCAGGCAGACGTCGACGCTGTCGCGCGTCAGCAGCTGCAACGCGGTCGGAATGGTGTCGGTCAAATGGATATTGGCCTGACGCACGCCGGCGGTCTGGAGAAACTTCTTGATCAGCGCGGCATCGAGCGCGTTGTCCTCGAACAGGAGAACGCGCAGCGCTTCGGGCGCAGGCGGGGCGGGCGCAGGCGGGGCAGCTTGGGTCGCGGTCATACTCTCTCCGCCCGGGACCGATTTTTTTGATGCGAAAGCAGGCCCTCGGGGCGCTTCGTGAGTAGGTCAAATTGGTTCACAGATCGTGAACATCCGACCCGCCGATATCACCCTGTAAACCGCTGGAGTCCTTGGGGTTCCATGGCGTCCGACAGGGCCAGGCCCATGCCCTTCGGAATTGTGGCGTCAAGCGCCGGCACCGGGAAGCCGTGGTAGTAGAGCCGCCATTGGCTGCCAACTTTCATCAACTGCGGCGCGGCGACGCCGCCGCCGTCCCAGGCGTCGGCCGCGCCAATTTCGAAGATCGGCTTCCGGTACAGCCGGCGCCAGCTCATGGTGTCATCCGACACGGCAAGCGCCACCGACCGGCGCTGCCACTTGGCCCGGTCACCGTCGAGTGCGGTGTAGCTCATCAACCACTTGTGACCGGTGCGAAGCGGGTTTGGCATGATGTTGCGTGTCAGTTCGCCGCAGCCGTCATAACCGGGCGACTCATCGAGCCACTTCAGCGGCGTCGGCGTCGACCAGGTCGCGCCGTTGTCCGATGAGACGTAGATCAACGTGTCCCACCGCGACAGCTTGATGTCGGTGATGGCGGTATACATGTAGATCTTGCCGTCAGCGTGCAGCGCATTATGCCAAGCCGAATAGAGCCCGCCTTCGGTGTCGGCGATGGCGCCGCCGGGTCCCTTGCCCGGTCGCCGTGTCCAGTTGATGCCGTCGCGACTGACGGCAAGGCCTGCTCGCATTCGGTATCCGGGGTACTTGCCGAACGAGAGCTCGATCTCCTCTTTGTCGCCGCCCCAGTACCACATCCACCACTGGCCGTCGGCGAAGGTGACATCGGTCAGTCCCACATGGACGGAATCAAACGCATTCGGATCGCTGCTCGGCTCCAATACCGCGCCGGCGGTGAGAGGGCCTTTGACGCGATCCCAGCTGAGGCCGTCCTTCGACGTGACGAGGCCGACGCGGCCCGAGCTCAGTGTCGGCGGCAGCTTCGGCGCCGAGGCGTCGTCGCGGCAGCAGTACCAGAGCTTCCAGTGATTGGCGCTCGCATCCCAGCGCGGAACACCGACGGCGGTTTTGTTGTCGTCGCAGCGGCCGGCGGGGCCGGGCCCGAGGATCATGCCGGTCAGTTGCGACGCCGGCACGGCCGCGTACTTGGGACTCTCAAGCCGCGCGGCGCGCGCGGAGGTGTCAAGCAGGGTCGCGGCGCCAAGGCCGCTCATCAACTCGCGTCGCGTGGTCATGGGTGACGCTCCGGATGATTGTCGAAGGTGGCCGAGGCACTTACTCTCGCCGCACGGCGGAAGCGCCACAAGGGGGGCCCATGTTCAAAGCAATCGTTCTGGTGCTGGCGTTGCCTGCAGCGGCCGCCGATCTGGCGCAAAACACCGCGTGGTCCACCTACGGCGGCGCGCCGTCCGGCGGGCACTATTCGGCCCTCGATCAGATCAATCGCGGCAATGTGGCTCAATTGCGCGAGGCATGGGTGCATTCGAACGGCGACGTGGCGCGCGACGCCGCAGCCGGCGTCAAGGGGGCCTCGTTCGAAGCGACGCCGATCTATGCCAACGACCGGCTTTATCTCTGCACCACCTCGAACCGCGTGATCGCGCTCGATCCTGAGTCCGGCACGGAACTCTGGACGTTTGACCCCCACGCCGGACTGCTGAACCAGCCGTCGCGGCCCGGCATGTGCCGCGGCGTGACGTACTGGCAGGCGACCAGTCCCGAGCCGGGCAAGGCCTGCGAGAAGCGGATTTTCAAAGCCGATCCACAAGGCCGCGTGTTCGCGATCGATGCCGACACCGGCAAATCCTGCGGCGATTTCGGTAATGGCGGCTGGCTCGACGCGGCGGCGCCGGAATGGGGCGGCGCAGGACGCATCATTTTCACCTCATCCCAACTCGCCCTGGGCGACATGCTGATCCTCGGCGGCTCGGTCGGCGATAACATCAAGGCGGATTCCACCGACGGCGTGATTCGCGCTCTCGATGCCCGCACCGGCAGGCCGATCTGGCGCTTAGTCACCATTCCGCCCGAGCTGTCCGACAAGACCGGCGGCGCCGACGTATGGCCGCCGTTCAGCGTCGATCCTGAGACGAACACTGTCTTCGTCGCCACCGGCAGCCCGTCGGTCGATCTCTATGGCGCGGGGCGCGTCGCCGATATTCCCTATGCCAATGCCGTGATCGCCATTGACGGCGCGGATGGGCGGGTGAAGTGGCATCGGCAGATCGTGCGGCACGACCTGTTCGATTACGACCTGCCCGACCAGCCGCATGTCGTTGCGATCGAACGGAACGGCGAAAAAATTCCGGCGGTTGTGCAGATCACCAAGATGGGAACGGTGTTCGTGTTTCATCGCGACACCGGCGAGCCGCTGTTACCGATCGCCGACGTGGTGGTGCCGGCGTCCGACATCCCAAACGAGATTGCCGCGCCAACCCAACCGCAGTCAGCCCTGCCGCCGTTCGCGGTGCAGGAATTGAAAGAAGGCGAGCTGTTCGGCCTGACGCCGTGGGATCGCGGTTGGTGCGAGGACTCGTTCAAGACTTATCGTTACGACGGGCCGTTCACGCCGCCGAGCGAGAAGGGCTCGCTGATTTTTCCGGCGCCGGGCGGCGGCGGCAACTGGGGTGGCGCGGCCTACGACCCAATGCGACATCTGCTCATCGTCAAGAATCAGAATTTCGTCTTCACCGCCAAGTTGATTCCGGCGCCGCGCCCCGAGGATCGCAACAACGCCGGCGCCGCCGGCCAGATGGATCGCTACCTCGAAGGCACGCCATATCGCGTGCTCGGCGGCCGTTGGTTGTCGCCCTGGGGTATTCCGTGCAATCCGCCGCCGTGGGGCGAACTCGTGGCCTACGATCTGTCGAACGGCACCATCGCCTGGAAGCGCACCGTCGGTCAGGTGCCGTTCGGACCGTTTGGACTGTTCAAGTCATTTGAAAAATGGGGCTCGCCGGTGATCGGCGGACCGATCGCAACCGGCGGCGGGCTCGTCTTCATGGCCGGCACCATGGAAGGCGAGTTCCGCGCGTTCGATGTCGAGACGGGTAAGACAGTGTGGTCGGCCCAACTGCCGGTGCCCGGCATGAGCGTGCCGATGACCTACATGCATAAGGGCAAGCAGTACGTCGCCATTGCTGCCGGCGGCAGCACGCTGGCGGGGACGGAGCTGGGCGATCGGATTGTCGCGTTTGCGCTGGGGGAGTGAGGTGAGGTCAGCGGCATTGGTACTTTGCGGCCAGTGCCTTGGCAAACACCATCGCCGCCGGGAAGTGCAGTTCGCCGGTATGGGCCGCGGCGTAATCGAGAAAGGTCTTGATCAGCGCGTCGTTGGGGACCGCCTCCTCGAAGCACCAGCGATGATCTCCGTACCGCCAATCGTTGAAAAACCTGCCGTTGAAATTGACCTGTGATCCAGTGGTGAATCCGCTGATGAAAGCCGTGCACCGCGCCTGACCGACCGCGTCGGCGCCGCGGCAGTCGCGGGCCAAATCGATGCCTTGCGGCGAGGCAGCATGGGCGCCGCCGAGCCACAGCACGATCGAAGCGATTTTCAATCCTGTAGTCATCAAAGCAACTCTATAGCGCCGAGTAAGGCACCGTCCCCAGCCTCGCCGCTTTCATTCTTGAGGATGAAATAAACCTCGACCCCGTCGCGGTCACGAGAATGGTAGACCGCGATCGGATCCGCGTTCCATGGTGCCAGCTTGGAAAGTTTGGCGAAAGTCGAAGATTCGACCCGTGTTCCAAGGATCCTACGATCAGCCTCGCACTTCGCGCGCTCAATTCCCGCGATCACGGCCGCTCGGATACATCGACCGAGTTGGAAGCGCCGGTGCTGTTGGAGGCCCGCGACGACCTTCCGGCGGCGCTCCGCCGACAGATCGTGCGGGATAGTTCGGGCTCTTTTTTAACGGGTGTCAGCGACCGACGCCGGCGAGCCGCGGCGGCGCGGGTAAGCGAGAAAGGCAAGGCCCAGTCCCAAGAGCGCGAGCGAGCCCGGTGCCGGCACATCGGTGCGGCCGCCTTGAGCACTTACAGCATCGATGAGAATGCCACCGAGACTGAAGGCGTTGTTGAAGTTGGAATCGCCGAACCCGGTGAACCATAGCGTGTCGATCGCGGTCGAAAAGTTTGCAAGGAAATGCGTTTCGAAATCATCGTCGGTCAGGAACACTGGCGCGCCATCGTTGATGCCGTCCAAGGTGAATGTTTCGGCGAACTGCGCGACGCCGCCCATTATGCCGCTAATCTCAATAGATACGGCCGACGTCTGATTGGCCGCGAACGGTCCGTTCTGAGCGAATTGCGCAAACGTTTCGGCGAAATTCGCAAAGACGACTTGGAACGTGCCTCCGCCGACGCGTGTCATCACGATCTTATTGCTCAGCGCGACTTGGTTCGCGCCCGGCGCGCACATCACCTGGGTGCCATTTGACGCGCACAACGGCATGCAGCCGAGGCCGTCACCGGCGACAGTCAATGTCCCGCCGCCTGCGAAGTGAAACCCCTGACTGACAAACGATACTGCGGTCTCTACCCCCGAGGGTCCAATCGCGATGTCTTCGAAGTCAATGAAGACGGGCGCCGATTGCGCGCCGCGGCAAACGGCCAGAGTCGTCAGTGCCGACAGTAGGAATTTTTTCATGGGCTGTTCTCCTGTTCTTGAGTCTTGACGTTGTGACAGCGCCGTAGCGGTTGGCTGGCTCGCATCGCTCTACGCGTAACAGGGGCGTGAAACGAGAACTCGTGCAGGCGATCGTCCCGACAGTTGTCTCGGGACGGAATGGCATCAGTGGTTTTCCTCGTGATTTTCCGAACAGGCGTCGCAAAAAGAATCTGGCGCCACAGCCAACGATCAGGAATTGTGCTGAGACATTCGTTCTCACCCGGCGGTTACAGATCGGGTTGACGATGAGGCGAAGCTAACTGGTTGTCTGCGCGCGCATGCCACGGATCCAAGCCAAGACGTTCATGACGTGCCGGATTGTTCGCCCGGCAACACCGAACACCTGTCGCACCAGGCTGGCGCGCATTTCAACGGCGCGCTTGGCGAGATCGCGAACGGCCCCGGCGATGTGCCGCACGCGGTGGGTGATTTGCCGCCTCTGTCGGTCGGCACCGATGGCGCCTCGACGGCCGAAATTGTGGCCGGCCGGCTGCGCGTCGACATGATCCGCAAGCGTGCATTGCTGATCCATGCCGGTCCCGACGGAATCTTCGGCGACACCCAGAAGGCCATCGCCTGCGGGATCGTACCGGCGGCGTGAGGTCAGCGCTCGCCCTCAAAGCGCCCGCTTTCAATGCGCCCGATTTCAATGCGCCAGCGGATCGGGCCTGATCTGCACCTTCACCAACCGCCCCGGCAGTCCGCCTTCGATATGCTTGGTCGCGTTCTGCGCCATGCCATAGGCGGCCCACACGCCGCGGCCTTTCCAGCCGGCGGTCGCGTCGTCGATGCGACCGTCCATGCCGCGCGGGTAGAAGCCGGCGGGGTAGGGCACGCGGATCACCGTCCACTTGCCCGTCGCCGGATCGAGCGCGGCGAGGGAGTCGGAGTTGTTGGCGTCCAAAATCGGCACGTCGCGGCCGAGGCCGAGCACATTGTGCAGATCGACCCAGATCAGATAGGGCCAGTCCGCCGTGCCGTCCGCGACGCCGGCGATCTTCGGACCCGGCATGTCGTAGAACGTCCAGCCTTCGGGGCAGTGCTGGCCGGTCGCTGTTATTCCGTTCAACACCCTGCACTTGGCGCGCTCGAAGCGACCGAGCTGGCCGCTGCCGAAGCCAACCCACACCACGCCCTTTGAATCGACATCGAGGCCACGGGCGTTGTAGGCAGCATAGGTGCCGTCGGCGCGGCGCGGCGGCTCGAAGTACTCGGTCTTACAGCTCTGCGGCGCTTCTGCGCCGACATCCATTCGCACCAGGCCGCTTGGCACAAGTTTGGGGCGCCACGCCACCGCCCATACGCTGTGATCGTTGTAGTCGACATTGAGACCGTAGGTGAACGCGGTGATCTGTGTGTCGGCCTTGGGGTCGGTGATTGCGCCCACCACCTGGCCGCCCCGGCTCGCGTTTTCCTCGCCGCCGCCGGCGGTCTCGGTGTCGCTCGCGCCGTTCCAACGGGTGTGGTCGGGTGAGATGACGCCATCGCCGTTGGTATCCAGCACCATCGGGCACCAGCCCTGGGCGCGGTTGGCATCCTGGGTGCGATCCCATTCGGCCACCTTGAACCAGCCGATGACGCTGGTGTCGCCGCTGAAGTAAAGCGTGTGATCGGCATCGGTGTCGAAGGCGAGATGGTGCGTACCGAAGCAGGTCGGGATCAACTGCACCGGCTTCTGCGCGGCCGGATCATAGAGCGCGATCTGCAGGCCGGTCGGAAGCCGGCGGGGGAAATAAGCCGCGAACGGACTCTCGCTGGCTTCCAGACAATAGGACGGCGCCAGGCCCTCCGACGTGACGATCGTATTCCAAACCCGGCCCTTGTGATCGGCCATGGGATTGTGCGGCATCGAAATCCTGCGATGCGGGATCGGCGGGTCGTAACCCGGAATGTCGACCGTGCCTGTCACATGGGTTTTCGGATCGAGTGTGGCGATCCGCCCATAGCGGTACTGCGTGCCGTAAACGACACCGTTCGCGTTCACCGTCGGGTCGCGTTTATCGGTGGTGATTTCGTCGTGAATGGCGCCGCCGTCGCCGTGCTCGTTGAGCGACCAGGCCCACATCGACAGCACGACGTTGCGCTCGACGCCCGCGGGCCGGGGCGGCGCGGCCGCCGGCAGCGCGCCTTGCTCGATGCGCGTCGTCCAGTCGGCGAACGAGGCCAGCGCGCTGTCGGTGCCGGCGGCGGCGAAGGCGTTGACCATGCGCTGACGCTGACCCTTCTGCATAGTCTCGAGGTATTCGTCGGGGTCGGGGCCGCGTCCTTCGGCCAATCGCTTGGCCCACAGTGCGATGGGATCGCCGATGCCCGGCAGATTGCGCGTGAACGCATCGCCCATGGGATGGCAGCCGATGCATTCCTCCTTGATCGCTGCGAGCCACTCCTGCTGGGTGGCGATCGCCGGCGCAACGCCGTTTTTTCCCGTGCCGGGAAATGACGCGGCGCCCGGCGGATGGAACAGCGAGAACCAATAGTTGGCGGGATAGATCTCCGCGGCCTCGGCGGGGGATTCCGCGATCGGTGCGGTGAGTGCAATGTCCTGCCCCGGCGCTGCCGCGACAGTCTCGGAATCGCGCAAACCATAGCCGCGCACCCAGACGCGATAGTTGGCCTTGGGCAGATCGGGAATGACAAAGCGGCCGTCATCTCCGGTGACGACGATGCGCGAGAATTCGGTTGGCAGGTCTGTGGTCTCGGCAATCACCCACACGCCCACCTCGGGCCCGCGACTGCTGACGACGCGGCCGGAGATACCGTCGGGGTCGATGGCGGAGGCGGGGGTGGCGAGCAGGGCGAACGTCAGGGCTAAATGCTGCATCGGCCGCGTGCTCCCCATGGCAGTTAAGCCAAGTCTAGCAAGTTGATCCGAAAGTGCGCACATGAATCCGCCAGTGGTCGCCGCGTAAACCATCCGGGAATGAAGTATGATGCAAGTCCTCACGACGAGTCACCCCATGGCCGACCACCCTCGCATTGTCCTCCTACCCGAAGTGCTCTCGGGCAAGCCGGTGATTCGCGGAACGAGAATCTCGGTCGAGTTTGTCGTCGGGCTCATGGCCGACGGCTGGACGGCAGACGACATTCTCGGTGAATACCCAGGATTGACGTAGGACGACGTACTGGCCTGCCTCGCCTACGCCCGCGACATCCTGAAATCGGAAAAGGCCTTTCCGAGCGCGGCGGAGCAACTGCGACGGTTACGCACGCTGCGCGGCCGCCTGCCCGCCGATTTCAAGTTCGACCGCGAACGGGCCAATTCCCGCTGATTTCTTCGACACGAATGTGGATATCGACCGCGGCTGCTGCAATGAATACGCAAGATGTCGCTCGAAATACGGACATCCGCCTCAATTTGAAGCGTCATGGCTGGGTGGTAGGATCACACCCATGCTGACCGAACCTGTCGCCACTTTGAAACACCTCAACTCGGCGCTGTTGTCAGAAGCGAAGGATGCGCGCATGGCGATCCTTCTGGGTATTGCCCGGGGCGAGCAGGCCGCCACCGATCGGCGCGTCGTCTCGCATCACGAGGCGAAGGCGCGTCTCAAGCGGTGGCTGCGCGACGAAGATATTGAGGCGCGGCCAGTTTGACTCAATTACCCGCGTGTCCGTTTATTTTGCAAAAATTCTAGCCGGATGACAGTCATCTACGACACGATCGGGATCAATTATGCGCAACTCCGTCGGCCCGACCCGCGAATTGCGGCGATAATTGAAACGGCGCTCGGAAACGCAGAGAACGTGCTCAATGTCGGTGCTGGGACGGGTTCATATGAACCCGCCGATCGGAAAGTCACGACGGTTGAGCCGTCGATCGAAATGATACGAAAGCGCAGTTCTGCGGCAGCGGAGGTCATTCAGGGTTCAGCTGACGATCTCCCTTTTGCAGACGGCACCTTCGACGCCTCAATGGCGATCCTGACCATTCATTATTGGCCCGATAAGGCGGCGGGCTTGCGCGAAATGCCCGCGTAACGCGGGGCCGCATCGTTCTCCTTACATTCGATCCGGTGCAACGGCCGTGGCTGACAGAATATGTGCCTGAGTTGGCTGCGCTTGATGAATGACAGATGCCGGCTATGTCCGACTATGGACGATGGTTGGGCACAGTGCAGGTCACTCCCGTCTTGATCCCACACGACTATATTGACGGCTTCCTATATACGTACTGGCGGCGGCCTCGAGCATATCTAGATGATCGCATACGATCAGGTAGTTCTTCATTCTGGGTCATCGGCGGCGCTGCGGAAGCGGGTATACAGCGACTGAAGCGCGATCTTGAATCGGGAGAATGGGAGCGCCGCTACGCCAGCTTGCTTGGTGCAGAGTCATATGACGCGGGCTATCGGCTTGTTGTAGCAAACTAGGAAAAGCGGGAGCCTCTCATCTGATTGGTGGTCCCCTTCAATTCGCCCAATTCTGGACTCTCAACCCAGCCACCCGCTTGAACTCGCGTTCGTTGTTCGTGACCAGCGTCAGGTCGGCGGCCTTGGCGTGGGCGGCGATCCAGAGGTCGTTATTCCCAATCACCTCGCCTTTGGTTTCCAGCGTTGCCCGGATCGCGCCGTAAGTTTGTCCAGCATTGAGTGGCAATGGCATCACTGGGATGAGGCTGATGAGTTCGGCCAACGTCTCTCTCGCGCGCTCACGGGACGCGCTTTTCTCCACGCCGTAGAGCAATTCGCCATAGGTGATCACTGAAATCGCTGCGTCACCGGGCTTCATCCGCTCGAAGCGCGCCAGAACCGAAGCTGGTCTCTGTCGCCGGACATAAACGATAATGTTGGTGTCGAGCAGAAATCGCGTGCTCATTCAAAGCCCGTCGCGTTTCTGGGGTAGCGCGTCCACCCGATCCTTCAGCACGTCCTCGGGAAGATTGGCGAGCAGTTCAAATGCGCGAGCCAATCCTTTGCCGCGGTCGCGCAGCACAATCTCTTCGCCACGGCGATAGATCTCGACGTCCTTGCACTTCAGCCGGAATTCCTTGGGCAGCCGAACCGCCTGGCTGTTGCCCGACCGGAACACGCGCGCGGTGGCCATGGCCGTTCACTCCCATGTATATACATTACAATATATACATAGGGGTGAGGGGCATGACAAGAGTGAGGAGCGCGACTCTGAGACGAGATGGGGGTTTTCTCACCCCGACTTCCGACCATGCGCCTGCACATGTGCGCGCAGGGCGCGGTTGATTTGGGTCTGGTACCCGCCGTCCTTTGCGCGGTGCTTAAACCAGGCGATCACGTCGGCATCGAGGCGCAGGGTAAGTTGTTGCTTGATGGGGCGATAGAACAGTCCACGCTTTACGCCCGTCCAGTCCAAGATTTCAGGAATGTCGCTGGTGTCGACGTCGCTGTCGCCCATCCGCGCCAGCGCCTTGAGGTCATCGACCGGAACGCGCCGACGCCTGTTAGAATTCGCCTTCGCAGTAGACTTTTTGCTCATGCTTGGTCGCCTTTCGCGCGCTGATAATTCGTCCGTCCGAACCCAGCTCGTCGTCGTCCCGCCACGTGTGCACGACGACAACGATCAACTCTTCGATCATGCCGATCGATATCCATCGCTCTTCGTCCCGATTGTTATCTCGCCGAGATAGGACGAACGGATCGTCGAAGACACGCTGTGCCATCTCGAAGCTGAGGCGGTGCTTGCGTTGATTGGCTAAATTCGTGGCCGGATTCCACGTCCAGATCATAGGTACAGAGTTGTAGTTACAGAACTGTAACGCTCTCCGGGGCGTGCGTCAAATGCTTGGAAAACCTGAGTCAGCCCTCACGCCCCCGGCATGCGCCAGTCTTTCCAGTAGACGATCTTCCCGCCGCGGACGATGAACACGCCGGCGATGTGGAAGTGGTTGTCGGGCCGCGTTGATCCTTCGGGTTGGATGAAATGGTCGATCCGCTCGTTGATGACGAGATCGCCGATCGCGGCCGAGCGTTTGGTCTCCCACGTGATCTCGCGCATGCCTTTCATGAAGCCGCCCATCTGGGCGCGGAACTGGTCGATGCCCTTGACCACCGGGCCGCCCTCGAACACGTGGTATTCGATCTCGGGCGCCAGATAGGGAATCAGCTTTTCGACATCCTTGCTCGACCAGTCGTCGCAAAATTTGGTGACAAAGGCGATGTTGGCCTGTTCGTCGGCGCTGACGGGCTTGCTGACGAGCAGGGGCGTCAGGGCGGCGAGCCCCGCCATGGCGCGACGGCTGAGCGCGGTTTCATCCATGTGGAACTCCTTATGAGGTGTGGCTTGCTGCGGGTGCGGTGTGGAGTAGTTTAGCAGCCTTATTTGCGGGAAGGGGGCGAAATGCTGACCGCACTTGTGACCGGCTCAAGCCGGGGTCTCGGCCTCGAGTTCGTCAAGCAATACGCCGCCGACGGCTGGTCGGTGATCGCCACCTGCCGCGATCCGGCCAAGTCGCCGCTGCTCGAAAGGGTCGCGGCCGGCGCCACGGGGCGCGTCGCCGTCGAAGCCATGGACGTGACCGACTTTGGCCAGGTCGATCGCCTCGCGGCGAAACTCAAAGGCACGGCCATCGACGTGCTGGTCAACAACGCCGGTATTGCGCGCGACGATGTCGAACGCCAACGCATGGGAGCGATGGACTATGACGGCTGGCTGGCGCTGCTCAAGACCAACACGCTGGCGCCGATCAAGGTGGCCGAGGCGTTAATGGGAAATGTCGCCGCGAGCGGCAAGAAAACCATCGCTGCCATATCCTCGACGGTTGGCTCGCTGGTCGAGATGGACTACCCAGTCTACCCCTACGCCACCAGCAAGGCCGCGCTGAACAAAGCGCTACGCCTGATGGCGGCCCAATTTCGTGATCGCGGCGTGATCGTGCTCGCGTTGTGCCCGGGCCATGCCAAGACCGACATGGGCAATATGGCGCCGGGCGCGAGTGTCGAGGTGGATGCCAGCATCGCCGGCATGCGGAAAATCATTGCCGGCGCGACGATGGCCACCTCGGGCAGTTTCACGCGATGGAACGGCGAAAAGATTTCATGGTGAACGGATGAAGGTGAAAAAGAAAAAGACGGCCGCAAAGACATCGAGCAAGACTCCGAGCTGGGTGCCGACCGCAGCCGAGATCACCAAGGCAGCGCGCGACCTGGTGCCGAAGCTGCGCGATCGCGCCGCCGAGACCGACAAGTTACGCGATCTGCCGGCCGCGACCATCGCCGATCTCAAGAAGGCGGGTATCCATAAGATTTTCACGCCGCGGCGTTACGGCGGCTTCGAGATGGACTGGGGCGTGCATGTGGACGTCACGCGCGAGCTGGGGCGCGGCTGCGGCTCCACCTCGTGGGTGGCGTCGGTCGTCTACTGCCATACGTGGCTGTTGGCGCGCTTTCACCCCGAGGCCCAGGAGGAGTTCTGGCCGACGTGCCCTGACGCCGTGATCGGAACCGCTTTTGCCGGCGGCGGCACCATGCGCGAGGTGAAGGGCGGCTTCATTCTCGACGGGCGCTGGAAGTTCTCGAGCGGCATCAACCACGCCGATTGCGCCGTGGTGGCGGCGCGCGTCGGCGAGTACGACCCGCACTCGGGCCAGCGCGGCATCTTCCGCATGGCGCTGCTGCTGCCCGGCGAATACGAGGTGATCGACGTCTGGCATTCCGAGGGTCTGCGCGGCACCGGCAGCAACGACATCAAAGTCACCGAGCGCTTCATCCCGGCGCACCGCACGATCTTGACCGAGGAAGCCACCGGCACCACGCCGCCCGGCGCCCGGCTGCACAAGAGCTACATCTACAATGTCGAGTTCTCGCCCTACTTCTTCACCTTGCTGACGGGGCCGATGATGGGCACCGCCATCGGCGCCTTCGAGCAGTACTGCGAGCAGACCAAAGCGCGCAAAGGCCAGATGTTCGGTGAGGCAGTGGCGGAACAAGTGCCGGTGCAGATCCGTGTCGGCGAATCGGCCGCTGAGTTGCACGCGGCGCGGCTGCTGGTCGATAACACCACGAAGTGGCTGCACGAATTCGGCGTTGCGCGGCGGCCGCTGCCGGCGACGTCGTTGCAGATTATCCGTCGCGATCTGGCGCTTGCCGCCAAGCTGAGCCAGCGCGCCGCCGGCCGCGTCGCCGGCATGATGGGTGTGACGGGTCAGATCGGCGCCAATCCGGTTCAACGGGCGATGCGCGATTTGCGCACCATTTGCAGCCACGGCGGTATTCAGTGGGATGCGAGCATGGGGCCGGTCGGTAAAATGCTGTTCGGCGTTTCGACCGGCGACAAGCGGGTCGATGCCGACCGCGATTACCTTGAACCAGCGGGCGTGCCCAATCTGTTCGACCGCACCAATTGAGTTTTGCATGACCACCCTATCGACCGGCGACATCGACGCCTGGCGCCAGGCGGTGGGCCGCACCGAGCGGCGCGAGGAGATTGTCGACACCGAGAGTCTGCGGCGCTTCGCCGCCGCGATCGGTGAATCGCTCGACGTGGCTGCGACCGCGCCGTCGCTGGGGCATTGGGCGTTCTTCCTGCCGGTGGTGCCGCCGACCGACATTGGCCCCGACGGCCACCCCAAGCGCGGCGGGTTCCTGCCGGCGATCACGCTGCCGCGCCGCATGTTCGCCGGCGCCAGCATGACGTTTGGTGCGCGCTTGCTATTGGGCCGCCCGGCGACCCGCACGTCGACCATCGCCACGCTCAATCACAAATCCGGCAAGACCGGCGATCTGATTTTCGTCGAGGTCGATCATGTCATCTCTCAAGATGGCGAGGATCGCGTCACGGAACGCCAGACCATCGTCTACCGCGACGCCGGCGACCGGACGCCGGCGGTTGAAGAGAAGCCGCAGACGGTAGGCGCCGACGACGTAAGCTGGCGCCCCGGCCCGGTTGATCTGTTCCGTTTTTCGGCCGTGACTTTCAACAGCCACCGCATCCACTACGATTCCGATTACACCAGGAGCGAGGAAGGCTACCCCGGCCTGGTCGTGCACGGCCCCTTCACGGCGGCGAAACTGTACGCCTACGCTCGCGCCCGGCTGGGCAAGGAGGTGCGCACATTTTCCTTCCGCGCCCAGGCGCCGCTGTTTGTCGGCCAACCGGTACGCTTTGCACCGGGCGCCGAGCCGGGCGCCGTAGTCGCGATCCGATGCGACGGCACAACGGCGATGACCGCGCTGACGGGCGGGTGATTGGAATTCGACCTGAGCTGCTCAAGTGTCAGACACGTAAGTCACTCGATTTCGTGATTAGATTTGTGTAAACGCCCTTACGTATCTGGCACTTAAGGGCACCGTCGACCGTGTTGCGCGAGAATTCACGCTGATGTGACGGGCGTTTGGCGCGCCGTCGTGGCAGTGTCGCGGTCATCACAATAGGAATCTTACCCCATGCTGATCCGCATTAAGAAAAAATCCGATGTCGTGTCGTCCGAAATCACGTCACCGTCGGTGTATCTCAACCGCCGTCAATTGATCGCCGCGACCGGCCTTGCCGCCGGTTCGATGGCGTTCGCGGGGAAAGGCGAACCGGCATTACAGCAGGGCCCGGGCGTCAATGCCAAGCTCGAAAACGTCAAGGAAGGCTACAGCAAGCTTGCCCAGAACGACCCGATGACATCGTACGAAGCCGCAGCCAGTTACAACAATTTCTACGAGTTCGGCACGGCCAAGGAAGATCCGGTCGAGAACGCGGGCAATTTCAAACCGAAGCCGTGGAAAGTGACGGTCGACGGCCTGTGCAAGCTCTCCGGCACCTTCGACCTCGATGAGTTCCTGAAGCCGCATCAGTTGGAAGAGCGCATCTATCGCCTGCGCTGCGTCGAGGCGTGGTCGATGGTGATTCCGTGGATCGGAATCTCGCTGGCGGACGTCGTCAAGCGCCACGAACCGTCAGGTGACGCCAAGTTTATCCGTTTCGAGACCATCGTCCGCCCCGAGGAGATGCCGGGCCAGCGCAGCCGGTTCATTCTGCCGTGGCCTTACGTCGAAGGACTGCGGATGGACGAGGCCATGAACCCGCTCTCGATCCTGGCAGTCGGTATGTACGGGGAAACGTTGCCCAACCAGAATGGCGCGCCACTGCGCCTGATGACGCCGTGGAAGTACGGCTTCAAGAACGTCAAGTCGATCGTTCGGATTTCGTTCGTGGACAAGCAGCCCAAGAATACCTGGAACGAGGCGACGCCGCATGAATACGGCTTCTATGCCAATGTGAATCCCACGGTCGATCATCCCCGCTGGAGCCAGGCCAAGGAACGCCGGATCGGCGATTTCCTCAAGCGCGATACGCTGATGTTCAATGGCTACGAGGAAGAAGTCGCCTCGCTCTACGCCGGCATGGATTTGAAGAAGCATTACTGACCTATCTCCGCGCGCGGGGACAGCTGGTCCGCGCTAGACTGACCGCCAACTACGTCTGTTCAGGTGTCGTTGCGTCCCCGTAACCAGGAGGATCGTTATGGCTGGTCCTGTCAGCGTCGCCGGCGCGCCCGTCGTACTGCCGGCCATTCGCAAAATCACCATCGCCGATCTGTTCGAGGTTCTTGCCAAAGGCTGGGAGGACTTCGAAGCCAAACCGACCTTGGTGCCGATGATCATCGTCGTTTACACCGCGGCGTCATTGGTGGCCTTCGCGGCTTATTCCGACTACGACATGCTGCCGCTGGTTTTCCCGATCGTCTCGGGCGGCGTGCTGCTCGGCCCGTTCGCGACCATCGCCATGGCCGAAGTCAGCCGGCGCCGCGCGTACGGGCTCGATTACGCCCAGATGCGCGGCTACGATTTCATACACTCGCCGGCGATCAACGATATCGTCCTGCTCGGCGGGATGATGGTGGCGTTGTTCTTCTTCTGGCTTACGGTCGCCATGACCATCTTCGGACTGACGATCGGCGATCCATGGAACAGCCTCGCCACGCCGGCGCGCAACATCGGCGACTTCGTCGATGTGCTGTTCGGCAGCGCCGCCGGTTGGGCGCTGATCATCGTCGGCAACGGCATCGGTCTGGCGTTCGCGGTGGCGGCGTTGCTGCTGAGTGCGATTTCGTTTCCCCTGCTGCTCGACCGGAACTGCGGCGTCGGCGTCGCGGTCTCGACCTCGATCCACGCCTGCATCGCAAATCCGGTGCCGATGGCGGCCTGGGGCCTGATCGTTGCCGGTGCGCTGGTCATCGGCGCGCTGCCGGCACTGGCCGGTCTCGTCGTCGTCATGCCGGTGCTCGGCCATGCGACATGGCATCTGTATCGGAAGCTGGTGGGGGCGTAGGACGGGTTGATAAATTCGTCCGGATTGACGTTGCCGCGATTCTGGCTAGATTCTAGCCAGAATGAGATTCGAGATCGAGCTCTCGCCGGATGCAGTCGATGACTTTCGCAGATTATCTGCAGGTCAACGCGCCGACGCGAAGGCTGCGATCGAGATCCACCTGAGGCACGAACCCGAGAAAACGAGCCGCAGCAGGATCAAGAGGCTTCGCGGATTCGATCGACCGCAATATCGATTGCGGGTCGGCGATATTCGAGTGTTCTATGACGTGGGCGAGGCGACTGTCGAAGTTCTCGCGATCGTTTTGAAAT
>VGEM01000038.1 GCA_016869315.1 Alphaproteobacteria bacterium
CGCCAGATGCCGGCAGGGCTCGACATGTTCGATACCTACATGAAGCTCTACGCCCAGCTGACGCCCGGCGAACATTGGTGGTGGTTCACCAGCCACTGGAACCTGATCGTGCCGGGAAAAATTCCCGTCACGGCCGTGGGCCATGACACGCTGATCCGGCGGCGCGTGACCTTGGACGACAAGGCTCGCCACGTCGTCGTCGGCTGGGAAGGTATCGTTTTCTGGGGCGTAAAGACCGGTCAACTGATCGATCGCATGATCAATCCGGCGACCAACCGCGAAGTCATCCCGTTCCATTCCAAGGAAGGCCCGACCCGAAGCGTGATTTCGCGCGACGGCATCTTCACCGGCATCGGCACCGAGAACGAACGGCGGTTGCCGCTCGATCCGCCGACGTACACGGCCGGCGATAACATCTGGATGAAGCGCGAGTTCCGCTTCGACGTGCCGCATCCGCTCGACATTAAAGTCTGGAAGCAGGAACTGGTCACGGATCGCTATTGGGCCAACATGGAGATGGTCTACCGCGCCACGATCGCCGAGGCGGCCGATCCCAAGGTCACCATGGCGCGCTCGGATATGATGATCTCGGGCGAGACCATCTGTGTGCCGTGGCTCTTGATGGGCGGCACCGGCGCGATGTCGAACTGGTCGGGGTTCGGCAAGAAACTTGTCTCACCCGATGAACTGCCCGCCGATCGATTGGCCTGGTTCAAGGACCGTCACGCCGAACTCTTCGCCGCCGCCGACCCCTGGCCGACCTACACCAACCCCTTCATCAGCTACGGCCAGACAAGGACCCCAGTTAAATAGGGTACGACCCTATTTTTGAGTTCATTTTATCAGTTTGCTCAGTTCCTTGAATTCCGGTGTGCCGGAGACGTCGAGCCATTCGAACAGCGCCATTTCGGTCGAGATCACCGCGATGCCGGTGGCGCGGAAGCGATCCAACGCGAGCGCGACGCTGTCGGGATGGCGCGAGGTGACGGCGTCGGCGACGACGGCAACGCCGAGACCGGCGTCCTTGAAGCCGAGCGCCGATTGCAAAACGCAGACGTGGCTTTCGATGCCGCCAACCACAAGCTGACGCCGGCCCTGTGCCGAGAGCGCGCCGATCCGCGCCGCGATCGAGGCGTCGTGCGCGCAACTGAAGTGAGATTTCTCCAGCAGAACGGCGTCGCCCCTGAGATCGTTCAGACGTCCGATCGTCGCGCCGAGACCCTTGCGGTATTGCTCGGAGATCGTCACCGGAACGCCGAGCCGCGCCGCCGCTTGCAATAACACGGCGCATCGTTCGATCATCCGCGCGCCGTCGTGCATTGCCGGCACCAGCCGCTCCTGCACGTCGACGATCAGAAGTTGTGACTTCTCGCGCGACAACAGCACGGCGTCAGACCGTCTTTTGCTTGTTGAAGAGATTGTCGAAGGCTTCCTTGTCGGGATTGCCGAGTTTCATCACGTCTTCAAGCAGCGCGCAGCCCTTGATCACCGCTGGACGCGCGCCAACCTTGTCGCGCCAACGCGCGACGTTTGGGTAGTCCTCGATCTTGATGTCGTGGAAATAATTGATCTTGATCCACGGATACGTCGCTATGTCGGCGATGGAGTACTCGCCCGCCAAATACTCTTGATCGGCCAGGCGTTTGTCGACCACACGATAGAGCCGCTTGGTCTCGCTCCAGTAGCGATCGATGGCGTAGGGGATTTTCTCCGGCGCATAGCGCAGGAAATGCCCGCACTGGCCAAACAACGGCCCGAGGCTTGCAACCTGGAACACCGTCCATTGGATGACGTCGTAGCGCTTGGCCATGTCCGCCGGCCAGAACTTGCCGGTCTTCTCGGCCAGGTACATCAGGATCGCGCCAGACTCGAATACCGCATACGGCTTTCCGCCCGGCCCATCGCGATCGACGATGGACGGGATTTTGTTATTGGGATTGATCTTCAAGTACTCCGGCTGGAACTGGTCCCCTTTCAGCATGTTGATGGGGTGGACCTCGTACGCGAGGCCGCATTCTTCCAGCATGATGGGAATCTTGTGGCCGTTCGGGGTTGGCCAATAATAAAGGTCGATCATCGGGGCCTCGGCGGTTGACTGCCGGACTATGAACCGCCGAGGACTCCGAAACAACGTCGCCGATCAGCCGTTGGTCGTGTCGATCCCGGCTACGCCGGCGACTCGCGCCGCTTCGGCCGTGGTCTGATACGACAGCCCGAAGTCGTAGGCGACCGTTTGGCCAACCGGCGACGTCAGGCCGATAATGTAGGTCTGTCCTCCCGTCACATCGATGCCGAGCGAGAGCCCGTCGTCGTCGGCCGCCGCCGTACCGATGACGGTGCCATTCCGATCCATCACCACGAGGTTAGGGTCGATGTCGCTGCGATGGCCGTCGACACGAAGGCGAAGCTTGCCGTCGGCGGTCGGCGTGTAGCTGTAGTAGTCGGCGGGATCGTCGGGCCGGCCTACCGTGGCGCCGACGTTGAACTGCCGTCCGCTGATTTGGGTCGCTGACGAAATGGTGTCGCGCGCGTCAGGCGTGAAGTGCGTGCGCAGGGCGTAGAACACCTGGCTGCCAGCGCCGTCGACTCCGACCTTGAACATCTCGCCCGGCGCGACTGGGATGATGGTCGATTGATGATCGTCCTCGCCGGTCACGAGTGTCTGAATCGTGCCGCCGCCGCGATCGTAAATCGTCAAGGACGGATTGCCATCGCGGGCGCTGAATCCGACGAAAACATCGCCCTTGGCCGGCGCCGTGAACGCAATGAAATCGGCCGGATCATTGCGGCCATCGACGGACTGCTGCGTGCGGAACGGCAGCCTGACATCGGTGGCCGAGGCAATGTCGTTGCCGAGATCGCGACTGGTGTCGGGCTCCTGACGATCCGGACGATCGGAACGATCTGGGCGATCAGAACGATCCGGACGATCATCCGGGCGTACCGGCAGATCGGTCCGACCACCGCGATTAGCGTCGGTGTTTCGGGTCGGATTGAGGTCAACGGCAACCCGCGTCACGGTCGGCGTGTCGGTGACACGAACCGAGGGCGTGATGCTTCGTGGGTCAAGGCTACGAGCAATGCCGGTGACGTTGGCGAGGGAAAGTGCAGGCATGATTCGACTCCTGTGGCAAACGAGGATTGTGACGTCCTACCCAAGAGACCGACGCGCCGATTGTCCGCGCGGTTGCCACAATTGCAATCGCGAAGAGTGCAAAAAATTCGCATCTCGCCTGGAAAAATTTCCCAGCTTAGAATGCCAGTCATGAATCACGATTTACGACGCCTCGGCCCAACCATGAATCGTAAGCGCGTCATCTTCTGGATGACGCTCGCGGTGTTCGTATTGCTCGGTTGGTTGATGTTGACGATCTTTGGCGGCTTGCCGCCTTGGCCTGTGACCCTCTGGTTTGTCGCGAGCCACGTCTTTTTCTGCATGGTCGTGATGCGCGTGCAACCGTTCAAGGGCCCTTACACGACGCCTCTTGTCGACGGGCGGGATCGTCCCTGGGCGCCATGACCGTGCGTCGGCGTTCGGTGTTGGCCGCGGCGGCACTCTCGTCGATTTGCGCCCCGGTCGCGGCGGCCACGGTTCAAGGCAAGATCACTGCGCAAGCGCTGGTCGATTCGCCTTGGGACCGCCATTGGGACGAATTCAAGTCCGCCATCGCCAAGCGGCCCGACATCGCGTTCGAGTATTTCATTCGCGGTGAGACCGGGAACGAAGAGCAGATGTTGACGGCCCTTCGCCGCAACCGCGTTCAAATCGGCGGCATCACGTTGACGGGCCTCGCCGGGATCATCCCGGAATCCGCCGTGCCGATGCTGCCCTATATGTTCGAGAGCGAGGCCGAGGTTGATTTCGTATTTGACAACTTTCTCGCCCAATCGTTCCGCGAGATGCTGCGCGACAAGGGCCTCGTCTTCCTGCAATGGTCGGAAGTCGGCTGGAACATGCTGTACAGCACGCGGCCGATCCGGACTCCGGCAGACATTCGCGGCATGAAAGTCCGCGGCTCGCCCAACTTCGCCGCGTTGGCGTTTCTCGATGCCGTCGGCGCAAATGCCGTCCCGCTCGGCATCGCCGACATTACCCCGGCGCTGCAAACGGGATTGGTCGACGGCGGGCTCTCCAGCCTGACATTTTTCTACTATGGCTTCCGGCAATTCGCGTCCGACTTGACCCGCCTCAATCAGTGGTTCGATCAGGGCATCGAAATGGCCAACGCCGAGTGGTGGGATTCGCTGACCCCCGACCAGCGCACCGCCATCGCCAGCGCTTTCGTGCCCGGTCCGCGCTCGCGGGCCAACATTCGCGCGCTTGGCGATAGCCTTCTCGCCGACCTCGCAAAATCCGGCACGCGGATTCACGACCTGACGCCCGACGAACGCCGTGCGTGGATTGACGCCAGCGCATCGGTCCACGAGCGCGTACTGACCGAGATCGGCGGCCGCAGCCGCGACATCTACGCCGCAATCCAAGACGGCAAGCGGGCGTTCGCGGCCGGGAAATAACCCGCCGATTCAGGTTGGGCGGCACCCTGGGCCCCGCTAAGATGCGCAGAAACAAGAGTTCGGGCACCAAGCCCGAACGTCAAATCGCGGTCAGGGGATGCGATGCAGGCTCAGGTCAAATCGTTTTTGAACGGACTTAGGATCTTCCAGCAGAGCCTGTGCTTCGCCGCTTTCCTCGGCATGGCCGGCTGTCTCATGTACGACGTGCTGAAGCGCGAGATTACAGGCTCCGGCGCATTTGGCGCCCCTCAGGTCGGGGTCATCGGCATGATCGTCGTGTCTTACATCGGCGTCGGTTTGGCGTCCGCCTCGGGCAGTCACTATCGGCCCCGCTTCGCCGACACGGTGTTCCCGCAGAAGTACCACGACCTGCTCGACCGTATTGGTGAGTTCGGCTTCGCCCTGTTTTGCGCCTTCATGGCCTATGTCGCCGCGATGGTGACGCTGGAAAGCGTCGAGCTCAACGATGTCTCGCCAGTGCTGCGCTGGCCGATCTGGCCGGTACAGTCGACCATCGCGGTTGGGTTCGGCATGGTCGCCGTGCAGCATTTCCTCTACGGCGTCTTCATGGAGTTGCGGCCCAAGCCTTCGGGTGAAGGCGCCGAATTGGCGAATGAGAAGCAGGCCGATGAGATTGTTCACGGCCACGACGATTACGACCGCGAACGCGCCGCCAAGGCCAAGGGACAAACGTCATGACCGCGGTCGCCGGCGTCGCTTTGCCGATCGTCCTGGTCGGCCTCCTCTTCCTACGCCAGAACATCGTCGTCCTGCTCGGGGTCGGCACCTTCGCCGCCTATTACTTCTGGGGCGGTGGCGAGATCATGAACGTGGTCTACGACATGTGGGACGCGTCGAACCGCGAAGTCCTGCTGTCGGTGCCGCTGTACATCCTCGCCGGATCGATCATGTCGCAGGGCTCGATCGCCGAGCGCCTGATCAACCTGATGAAAGCGCTGATGAAGCCGATCCCCGGCGGCCTCGCGCTGTCTTCGCTGATGGCCTGCGGCATCTTCGCCGCCATCTCCGGCTCGTCGATCGTGACCCTCCTGGCCGTGGGTTCGATCATGTACCCGGCGTTGATCAAGGCCGGCTACGACCGCAAGTTCGCGATCGGCATGCTGTGCGCCGGCGGCACGCTTGGCATCATCATCCCGCCCAGCATTCCCCTAATTCTTTACGGGATCATGACCCAGGCCTCGATCGCTGATCTATTCGTGGCCGGCATCGGCCCGGGACTGACGCTGCTCGGCGCCTTCATGCTTTATTCGCTGATGCTCAACTGGCAGCGCGACCGTGGTGGCTGGTGGAGCCTCCGCGAAATCTGGGGCGCGCTCAAGGAGTCGGTCTGGTCGCTGCTGACGCCGTTCGTGATCCTGGGCGGCATCTATTCGGGCTATTTCACGCCGACGGAATCGGCGGCGGTCGCGGTGTTGACGGCTATTCTGGTCGAGATCCTGGCGCACAAGCATGGCTTCATGCATCTGGTGCGCGGCAACCTCGGCGAATTCGGCCACACCTGCAATGACATGGGTAAGTTGATCTGGCGCGTGGTCGGCGAAACCTCGACCATGATGGGCAGCCTGTTCCCGATCCTGGCAGTGGCGTTGTCGCTCAACGTGTTCATGACCTACCAGCAGATTCCAAACCAGATTGTCGAGTGGCTGACCGGCTACATCGACAGCAAGGTCATGTTCCTGATCCTGGTGAACCTGTTGCTGCTGGTGGTCGGCTGCTTCCTCGACTCAGGATCGGCGATCCTGATCCTGAGCCCGCTCTTGCCGCCCATGGCCCAGACCTACGGCATCGATCTCGTCCACTTCGGCATCATCATGAACGTCAACCTTGAGATCGGCTATCTGACACCGCCCATGGGCATCAATCTCATCGTCGCCATGGGCGCCTTCAAGGAAGAATTCCTGACCATTGTCAAAGGCGTATTGCCCTTCATCTTCATCATGCTGGCCGTGTTATGGGTGATCTCGATCTATCCGCCCCTCAGCTTGTTCATGATCAAGTAGTTCCGACGCGTGTTTCGTCCCCTCTATGACTGGGTGATTCGGATCTCGGCGCATCCGCGCGCGCTATGGGTGCTGGCAGGCGTGTCGTTTGCGGAAAGCTCGTTTTTCCCGATTCCGCCCGATGCCATGGTCGTGCCGATGGCGCTGGCCAACCGGCTCAAGGCCTACACCATCGCCGCTGTCTGCACTGTCTTCTCGGTGCTCGGCGGAATTGCCGGGTACGCCATCGGGTTTTATCTGTACGAGACTCTTGGCCAATGGCTGATCGGCCTCTACGGCTTGGAACAGGGTGCCGACGAATTCCAAAGCTGGTACGCCGAATGGGGCATCTGGGTCATCCTGATCAAGGGCCTGACGCCAATCCCCTACAAGCTCGTCACCATCGTCAGCGGCGCGGCGCACTTCGACCTGCTGATGTTCACCGCGGCATCGATCGTGACGCGTGGCGCGCGCTTTTTTCTGATCGCGGCTTTGATCAAAGCCTATGGAGAACCAGTCCGGGCCTTCATCGAGAAGCGGCTCGATCTGGTGGCATGGGTGTTCCTGATCGGGGTGGTTGGCGGAATCGCCGTCATCAGCCTATTCTGACGTCATGGCCAAATCGCCGAAGACGCCATCGGCCGACGTCGAGAAGAAAGGCAACGCCAAACGCATCGCCGCGATCCGCGACAAATTCAAGAAGGCGATGGACGACCCCGACTTTCGCCAGCGCATGGCCCGCCATCTGCGCGAGCTGATGAACCAAGGCCGCGACGACTGATCAGCGCTCGGGCCCCACGGTCACCAGCGCCTTGCCGACGTTCTCGCCGCGCATCACTTTCATGAAGTGCGCCGGCGTCGCCGCAAGACCATCGGCCCGATCCTCGCGAATGCGAAGCTGTCCGGCGCGGATCATGTCGGACGCAACCGTCATGTAGCGTGGCATGTCCGGCTCGTAGTCGTAGACCACGAGCCCCTTCATACGGGCGCGCTTGCCGATGAATGGCCCAAGCGCGACGCCGTCGAATGTCGCGCTGTGATAATCCCCAGGCCGGCCGCAGAGCACGACAGTCGCATAAAGATTGAGAAGCCTCGCCAGCTTGGTCAGGATCGGCCCCCCGACATTGTCGTGATAAATATCGATGCCACGCGAACACGCGGCGGTGAGATCGTCGACCCACGTGTCCGTCTTGTAGTCGATGCAGGCATCGAAACCGTACTCGGACGTGACGATACGGCATTTCTCGGCGCCACCGGCAATACCCACAACGCGCGCGCCGGCGCGACGCGCCAATTGGCCGACGATGCCGCCGACCGGGCCCGCCGCGGCGGAGACAACAAACGTGTCGCCGAGGCGCGGAGGCGCCAGATGCGCGACGCTGCCCCAGGCCGTAAGTCCGGGCATGCCGAGCGCACCGACGAACGCCGACAGTGGACCCTGAGATTGATCAATCCGTTGCACGACCTTGCTGGTGGGAATGGCGGCAACCAGTTGCCAACCGGTTTCGGCCACCAGCGCATCGCCGACCTTGAAGCTCGCATTGCGGCTTTGCACCACGCGGCAGACCGAACGGCCGTAGATCACATCGCCCGGGTCGAGCTTGCGGTGGCCGGGGTGATCGCCGCGAATCGCTTTCCGAATATAGGGATCGAGCGACAGGTGCACGGCACGCACCAGGATTTCCCCGTCGCCCGGCGTCGGGACGGGCGCTTCGGCCAGGCCGAAATCGTCCACCGACGGCATGCCGTCGGATTGCCGTTTCAGCACGATGCGTTGATTGACGTTTGGCAGCATCACGCGCGCTCCGGCGCGATTCCGACCAGCGCCTTGCCGGTGTTGTCGCCCGCTATCAGCTTGACGAACAGCGCTGGCGCATTCTCCAATCCCTCGACACGGTCCTCGCGAATGGACAGCCTGCCCGCACGCATGAGCGGGATCGCGGCCTTGTGAAACTCCGTCATTTTGTCGGCATAGTCGTAGACCACGAGGCCCAGCAACTGCGCGCGCTTGCTGACGAAGGTGCCGAGGTTATGACCGTGAGAGGCGCCGTCGGCGATGCGGTTGTACTGCGACATGAGACCGCACATCACGACCTTGCCACGCAGGTTGAGCTGCGTGACGATCTGATCCAGCACCTCGCCGCCGACATTGTCGAAGTAGGTGTCGATGCCGTCCGGGCAGCCCGCTTTCAAGCGCGCCGGCCAGTCGGCGTGCTTGTAATTGATGCAGGCGTCGAAACCGTATTCGGCCGTGACGATGCGGCACTTCTCGTCGGAGCCGGCGATGCCGACGACGCGACAACCTTTGGCCTTAGCAAGCTGCCCGGCGGTGCCGCCGACCGGCCCAGCCGCGGCAGTGACGACGAAGGTCGAGCCCAGCGCCGGATTGGCGAGCTTCTCGACGCCGGCAAAAGCGGTGAGACCCGGCATGCCCAGCACACCGACATGCGCCGAGAGTGGAATGTCGGTACGCCGCACGACCTTGCGCACTTGATCGCGGGCACCGCCATCCGACAGATAGAATTGCTGCCAGCCCGACTCCAACACGACAATATCGCCGGCCGCGTATCCGGCGTGTTTCGACTCCATGACCTCGGCGACACAACGGCCGTAAATCACGTCGCCTTGATTGAGCCTGGTGTGTCCCATGTGCCGTCCAGCAATGGCGCCGCGCATATAGGGATCGAGCGACAAGGCAATTGAGCGCGTGAGAAACGTGCCGGGACGGACATTGGGCATGTCCGCGGCGGCGGCACGAAAGTCATCGACCTTGGGCGCGCCTTCGGGCTGACGCGCCAGCTGGATCTGCAGATTGCGCAATGGCGTCCGCTATTTCTTGGCGGCGCGATAGGCCGCAAAGTCCTTGGTCATTTGCGCCGCAAGAATTTCCGCGTAGTAGCCGAAAAGCCCGGCGCCCTTGGTTGCCTTGTCGAGAAACTCCGCGATCTCGGCATCGTTTGCCTGAATTTTGCAGCTCGCGAATTTGCCGTCCATGACATGACGCGGATAGCTGACCTGGGCCGCGAACCGGCCTTGCCGGGCGGACTTCACCCAGAGGTCTTCGACCTTGCACACATCGCGGACAACACCTTGCAGGGCTTCATCAGTGATGTAGCCAAGCACGAATTGCGCCTGCTGCGAGCCGTCATCGGCCGCGGCCTGCAAGTAAGTCATCGCCCGAGGGGTCTGACCGTCATAGAACAGGACTCGTGCGAGTTGATACTTGAGACGGCGATTATTGGGGTCGGCGGCGAGATCTTTCTCGCAGGCGGTGATCGCCGCTTTCTTGTCGGCAACATCGGCAGCGCCGGGCCCAACGCGGTCCGGGTCTTCGACGTGGCCGGCCAGGAGATCGCATGGCGTCGGCTGCTGAGCCGACGCGGGCATCGCACACATGGCGCCGACAATCGCAAGAATGAATCTCATCACAGCGCTCCTACTTCTTGGCTTTGAATGCTGCGAATTCTTCCTGCAGCATCGAGACCAGCAAACGCTCGTAATAACCCTCCGCCTGCTTCACCGCAGCATCCAAGAAGCCCTGCATTTCATCGGTGTTGGCCTGCTGCGTGCATCCCTTGAACAGGCCGCGGACAACGTGGTGCGGATAGCTCACCCGCGAGGCAAAGCGCCCCTGCCGCGCCGACTTGACCCAGTAGTCCTCGACCTTGCAGGGTTCTTTGGCGACACCACCGAAGCCGTTGTCGATGATGTAGCCGTAGACAAACTGCGCCTGCATGTAGCCTTGATCTGCCGCCCATTGGACGTGCGGCAGGCCTTGGGCAAATTTCTTATCGTAGAAATAGGCGCGACCGAGTTGATAGCGCAGTCGTTTGTTGTTGGGGTCCTTTTGCACCGCCGCCTCGCACGCGGCCTGGGCGGCGGCGAAATTCATCTCGTCGTCGTCAAGTCCGGGCAGAATCTTGCCGGGATCGGAGGGATGCGCCGCCTGCTTGTCGCATTCGGTGACCTCTTCCGCGGCTCCCGCGCCGTTTGCAATCAGTCCCGCGGCCAGCAACGCCGCCATCCATCGCGCGATCATGAATCCCCTCCCTGGTTAAGATGCTTCAAACGGCCAAGACCGACCGACCCGATATCGCCGCCAACATCTTTGGCCGCCGTCACGCGCTTGTCCATTAGCGAATCGAGGCCGCGGCAGCGAGTTGTTCTCTCAAGTCCTCTATCAGCAGGCGCTGATAGTAGTCCGGACGGTCGTTTTCGGCTGCAGTCAGAAAGGCTTCAAGTGTCGTCCGGTCGGGCGAAGGCCGGCAGTTCGCGAATTTTCCCCTGACGGTGTGGCGCACGTAGCTGATCCGCGCCGCCTGGTGACCGGCCATGGCCGATTTGCGCCGGTAGTGCTCGATCAGACAGGGATCGGTTGGCGCGTAGGGCCGCCGATTATTGATGAGCGCGCCGAAAACGAATTGCGCCTGCCGGTACCCAAGATCAGCCGCCCCGCGAACTTCGGCGACAGCCGCCTCGTTCTGGTTCGCGTAAAACAGCAAGCGCCCCAATTGATATCGCAAACGTCCATTGTCGGGGTCCCGACTGACGTCAGCTTGGCACGCGGCGATCGCGCGATCGAACGCAAGATCGGAGGTTTCGACCGGCGGCGCGACGCGGTCGGGGTCTTCGGGGTGGGCCGCCAGTCGGTCGCAATCGGTCGGCGCCGTGTCTGCGGCCGACGCCGCCAAGCCCGCCGCAAGGAGACTCACCAAAATCATTTTCGACATTCGACATCCTTTTCTTGGGTCGTGTCATGCTATAGCAGCGTCGCATGCGGGGTCATTGGAAAGTCAAGTCATGAGCGTGGGTTTCGACGACGTCCTCCTGCTGCTGCACGTCGTTTTCTTCGCCTATTGGCTCGGCACCGACCTCGGGGTTTTCTATTCGGCGAACTATACCCTCAAAGCCGACATCGGCGTCGAGGCAAGGGCCTACTGCGCCAAGATCCTGAATTTTCTCGACCAGCCGCCCCGCATCGCCATGGTGGCGACGTTTACCATCGGCGCCTCGCTCAGCATCCTGCGGGGCTGGGCCGACCTGGCGCAATGGTGGTTGATCCCGATCTGGACCGTGGGCGTGCTGTGGACGGGCGCGGTGATCTACCTCTACGTCAACGGACATCAGCCCGAGAAGATCAAAACCATCAAGACCATCGATTTCAACTTCCGCCTGTTCATGATCGGATTATTGACCGTCGTGGCCGTCGCCTCGCTGATGGGCATGGGCATCACCGATCAGCCGTGGCTGGCGCTCAAGGTGCTTACGTTCGCCGGAACCATGATTTGCGGCGTGATCGTGCGCGTGGTCATGAAAAATTTCGGCGCCAGCTACGGCCCCATGATGAAAGGCACGGCGACGCCCGAACAAGTCGCCACCGCCCAAGCAACCATGGCCCGCGCCAAGAAAGCGGTGATGGGGATCTGGGCCTTGCTGATCATCGCAACGGCGCTGGGGCTGTGGAAGCCGGGTTAGACCCGTCTCAACCGCGCGATCGCCACGGCGCAGACGGCCATCGACAGCATCGCGATGGTCAGCGGCATGACAAGTGTTAGGGCATCGCCGTCATAGATCATGCCGCCCAAAATAGTGAACAGACCCGAGTAGGCCATCGACAACGCGCCGCAAAGCCCGGACGCGGTGCCCGCAAGTTTCGGTTCGGAGGCAATGGCACCCGACAGTGACAAGGGCGATGTCACGCCGAGGATCCCTGACACGATCACCATCGGCGCGATGATCGTGATCGGTGTCGCGCCCATCACGACCACCAGCAGCGGCAGGCTCGCGCCGATCACGGCGCACAGGCCGAGGCACAAGTTGAACACGCGGCGCAACCCGAACCGCGTCACCAGGCGCCCGCCGAGCATGGCGGCGATCAGAAACGCGAACGCCATATACGACCAGTAGAGCCCGAATGCGGTGCCCGAGACCTGGAAGTGGGCCTCGAAGTAGGCGGGGGCGATGGCGAGAAACGCGAAGAAGCCGGATCCGGTCAGGCCATAGACGGCGGCATAGGCGAAGAACAGCGGATTGCGGAGTACGGCCAAAGTGTCGCGTACGATCGCGCCGACACTTGCCGCGCCGCGAGACGCGATCAGCGTTTCCGGCATGCGGAGCGTTGCCCAATTCAGCATAGCGACGCCGGTAACCGCCAACATGTAAAAGGTGTCCGAGGGGCCCGCGGCGTCGGCGATGAAGCCGCCCAAGGTCGGCGACAAGGTATGCGCCACCGAGTGGCCAACGGCGATGAACGTCATGAACCTCGCGGCGACGTCGCCGCGGTAGCAGTCGTGAACCGCCGCACGCACCACCGTCGACGCCCCCGCCGCGCCGCAGGCCTGGAGAAAGCGCGCGATCACCAACACCTCAAAGCTCGGCGCGACAGCGCAGACGAGCGACATGGCGGTGTAAACCCCAAGCGACGACAACAGAATGACTCGCCGGCCAAAGCGATCCGACAGCGGCCCCAGGATGAGTTGGGCCAGAAAGAGACCGAACAGGTAGGCCGATACGGCGAACTGCGTCGCCGCCGGGTCGACCTGATAGGCGCGTCCGATCATGGGCAGCATCGGCGCGACGATCACCATGGCAAATGGCGACAGCGCGCTCGACAACGCCAATTGCAGGCGCGAGGGACCCACGGGTGATGTCATCTATTTTGGACGCACCTTCTCGGCGTCGGAGATGGCTTCCAATTCTTGGGTGACGACTCGAAGGATGCGCGTGAGATACGCTTTCCGCCACGCATCGCGTTCAGCCGTTGCCTGGTCGTCGGGCTTGAAGGTTTCGATCGACGTTCGCTTCAAAGCTCCCTGCCCCTCAAGCAGCCGTTCCACGGCGTCGAGTCGCTCGCGCGTCACCGCCAGTTCGCCAGCGACGGCCATGGTGATGTTGAGCACTTTCTCCACGGCCGGATCGTCGAAAAACCAGGGCCGCTTGCCTTTGGCGCGCCGGTAGGCGAGCGCCATCACGTCGATCTCGTCCGGCGCGGGTCGTTTTGTGGACTTGGTCATGACTGGCCTACGCAAATTGCGAGGCGAGATTACGCAAAGCCGCGCGCCGGTTGAACTGCGATCTATCGATTGCGAAGGCCCCCGAATCCATGTTGAGTCGGGTGATCGCGAAAAACAAGAATGTGGGGAGCAGCACATGGCATCACTGACTGGCAAAGTCGCGATCGTCACGGGCGCCGGCCGCCATAAGGGCATCGGCGAGGCGGTCGCCAAGCGCCTGGCCAAGGACGGCGCCAAGGTGGTGCTGCACGATATCGGCGTGCTCAAGGGTGAGATCGCGCCGGCGCACGGTGTCGGCCAGAAGGCCGAGCTGGATCAGATTGCCGACGAGATCCGCAAAGCGGGTGGCGAGGCCGCCACCTTTACCGGCGACATGCTGGCCGAGAAAGATGTCGAAGCGCTAGTCGCCTTCGCCGTCAAATCGTTCGGTCGTGCCGACATCCTGATCAATAACGCCGGTATCGGTTATTTGTTCGGACCGCTGGTCGAAACGACCCAGGAGCATTGGGATGCCGTACTGGGGGTCAACCTGCGCGGCTGCTTCTTCGGCATCAAGCATGCGGCGCGCCAGATGATCAAACAGGGCCAAGGCGGACGCATTATCTCGATCGCCAGCCAGGCGGCCAAATCCGGTTTCGCTCAAACGGCCGCGTACACGTCTTCAAAGCACGGCCTCGTGGGATTGACGCGCGTGGCGGCACTCGAGCTCGCGCAGCACAAAATCACGGTCAACACCGTGTGCCCCAACCACATCACGACCGGATTGGGTTCGTGGCAAAACGATTTCATGAGCAAGGCCCAAGGCAAATCGGTCGATCAGTATCTCGCCGACATGCGAGGCCGGATTCCGATGGGCCGCACCGGCCTGCCCGAGGATATCGCAAAGGCTTGTGCTTTCTTGTGCTCGGACCAGGCTGACTATATCACCGCCGAATCCATGAACGTTTCGGGCGGCGAAGAGTATCACTAGGAGGTTTTGGGAATGGCCGGGTTCAAATGGCCGAATGGCGCGCGCCTCGCCGTGTCGGTTGTGGTCAATGTCGAGGAAGGCGCCGAGGAGAACATTCGCGACGGCGACCGCGGGCCCGAGCCTGTCGACGAGCTGCAAGTCGTGCTGTCGAAGCCGGTGCGCAACTACGGCAACGAGACTAATTACCAATACGGCATTCGCGCCGGCGCGCCGCGCGTGCTGCGCGTGCTGGAGCAGACCAAGGCCAAGGCCACGTTTACGGCCGCGGCGCTTGCGCTTGAGCGCGCCCCGGGTCTTGCCAGAAAAATTGTCGCCGGAGGACATGAAGTCTGCGCACACGGCTATCGATGGTCGCACCAGCATCGCCTCGACGAAGCCGGCGAACGCGAGTTCATTCAGAAAGCAGTCGATTCGATCACCATGACCTGCGGCGTCAGGCCTTTTGGTTGGCTTTCGCGCTATCTGCTCACCGACAATACGCGACGACTGCTGATCGAGCAGGGCTTCAGCTATCACATGGACGATTATTCGGACGATGTGCCGTTTTGGGATACGTCGCACGGCAAACCCATCGTGATCGTGCCCTATGCGCTCGACACCAACGACATGAAACTGTGGATGGCACCGGCGTACACGCCAGATCAATGGCTCGAATACGTCACGGACACGTTCGATGAACTTTATGCCGAAAGCGCCGAAAGCCCGAAGATGATGTCGGTTGGTGTCCACCTGCGCATCATCGGCCGGCCCGGGCGCATCGGACAATTCAGGGCCTTCATCGAGCACGCGGCGCGGCACCCCGGCGTGTGGTTCGCGACCCGCAAGGAGATTGCCGACTGCTATGCCGCCCAGGTGCCGGCTCCGAAATAGGATGACGGGTCATTGTCGCCGTTAAGAGTGGAGAAAAGCGATCTCGTGAGCGGGGCGGACGCTACTTCGAAGATCTCGAAGTCGGCGCAATTGACGAACACCGTGCCAGCCGCGCCATGACCGAGACTGAGGGGCCCGTTCTCGCCATGGGCGGAGATGACGATATCGAGGAGAAGGCGGGGTATTGATTGAGCCACGGAGGGACGACCATGTTCGCCACCATGTCACGTCGCGCACTTGTCTCCAGCAGCACAGGTCTTGGCCTGGCAGCGCTTGCACCGGCGGCGCGCGCTCAAGGCATTGATCTCGCCAATCCGAAAGTAAGATCCGATATCCACGCCAAGATTTACGCCACCACGGCCGAGGGCGAGGTCTGGAAGTACTGGACCGTGCACTACTATGCCTACGTGCAGGGCGGTGCCAATATGGTGCCGCTCTACACCATGTTGAATCTCAACTACTCGCGCTGGAAGTCGGCCGGCAACGGCGCTTACACCGGCACCGCCTGGGAGGTTGGTGTCTACACCGACTACGACGGTACCACGATTCTCGACAAGACCTGGCAGAACCCGGTGACCGGCAAAGAGCAGCCGATCATGCCGTTCAAGGGTGGACCGTGGCCGGAATCGATTTCCGCCGACGGCATCGCCCAAACCAACGCGGGCGCCAATCATTTGAAGGTCGGCCAGGTTCGCGTGATTGCCGACACTGTCTGGCTGCCCACCGCGACCAACTACAATTTTTCGTTCCCGGCGTCACCCGACGGTAAACGCCCGGCGCGCACGACCTATTGGGACAGCTATTTTGATTACGGGGCAAAGGTCGCCGACGTGCTCGATCCGAGCATTGCGAGCGCGCACTTCGTCGGCGCACTCCACAATCTTGCCGACTGGTATCCGGGCATGGGGATGGAAGGCAATGCCGGCCGGGTGTTTGGCCGCGCCCCGGGCCAGAAGCTCAAATCGCGCGACGAACTTCCTGACATCGCCAAGACGGCGTTCGACCGCCATGTCCCCGACATCTTCGACATCGAAAAATGGAAAGCACCCCGCTTCGGCTGAGGACCACCCGATGACCGCATCCCGACGTCACGCCATCGCCCTATTCGCGTCGACCGCCCTGCCCGTCCGCGCGGCAGAGGCAAAGGTCATGTACATGGTACGTCGGACCTATGCGACCGACAAGGACATCGCGGCACTCCGCACGCCGGCCGAGCCCGAGCATCAGAAGCATCTGTTGAAGTTCGGCGAGACGGTGATTTCGTCCGCCATCATCGTCGACGGCAAGCGCATTGGCAGCGTCTCGGTGAGCAATTCTGCCGACCGCGCCGAGATCGAACGTTATGTCTACGACGATCCCTTCACCAAGGCCGGCATCTACGGTTCCATCGGCATTACAACGGTCGAGCTTTTTAAACTCAATGGCAGCTACAACCGGGCGCCGGCCTGGTTTGCGCCGGAATTGCAGCGCCGACAGCAAGCTGCAGGATTCAATGTGCCGGTGATGCCGACCGGTAACGTCGGCGCCAAGACCATGTTCGCCGTGCGCCAGACATATTCCAGCGACCGCAACTTTGAGAGCGTACGCGCCAGGTTCGGAGCTGCCCGCCACCAGCACATTCTCGACGGCGCGATGATTGTCGTCGCGGCGGTGAATCTCGACGACCGCGGCAATCGCGTCGGCGAGTTCTCCATCGTCGACACCGAAGACCGCGCCGCGATCGACCGCTACCTCGCCGATGACCCCTATACCGTCAACGGTGCGTTTGTCTCGACCGAGGTCGACCGGGTCGATCTCTACAAGCTTGACGGATCGTACGCGCGCGCCGGGGCCCCATGACCGGGACATTGACTGAGCTCGTTGTCGCGATCCTGCTGTTTATTGTCACGCATAGCGTCCCGTCGATCCGCCCGCTTCGCGCACGCCTTGTCGATATGCTCGGCGAAAGTGGGTATCTCAGCGTCTACGCCATGGTTTCGGTTAGCGCGACGTTCTGGATCAGTGTTGCGGCGACCCAGGTTCCCTATGTCGAGGTCTGGCCGATGACGGTCGCGGCGACGTGGGTTCCGAATCTCTTGATGCCGGTCTCGGGCTGGTTGCCCATCTCGGGACTCACGACGGCCAATGCCATGTCGATCCGAATTCGCGCTGACGAATTCGATCCGGCGCGCCCCGGGGTCGTGGCAATCACGCGGCATCCGATCCTGTGGGCGATTGCGTTGTGGGGCTTAAGTCATATGGCGCCAAACGGCGACATGGGATCTCTCGTTCTTTTTGGAATGGCCAGTGGGTTCTGCTTCGTCGGATGCGTTGTGCTCGACGTCCGTCGCCGGCGAGAATATGGCCCGGAAAAATGGGCCCAGCTGTCCGGCGCCACATCGGTTGTCTCTTTTGCGGCGATCCTGGCGGGACGCGCCGGCTTTCCGTGGCGCGAGGCTTTGGGGTGGCGATTGGCGGCGACGATTCTCGCCTATGTTTTGTTGATTAGCCTGCACCAGCCCGTGCTCCGCGTCAGCCCCTTCCCGCCTTGACGAGCGGCGGCTAGATTGCAGGCCGTTTCCTCTTCGATAGCGATTGCGCCATGACCATTTCCGCCGCTGAACTCGACGCCATTCGTGATTCCGTCCGCGCGCTATGCGCGGCGTTTCCGGGCGAGTACTGGCGCGAACGCGACCTCAATCGCGAGTATCCTAAGAAATTTGTCGACGCGATGACCAACGCCGGGTTTCTCGCTGCCTTGATCCCCGACGAGTATGGCGGGTCGGGCCTGGGACTGCGCGCCGCATGCGCGATTCTCGAAGAGGTCCACAAAAGCGGCTGTAATGCCGGCGCCATCCACGCCCAGATGTACACCATGGGCACGGTGCTGAAGCACGGCAGTCCGGCGCAAAAGAAGCAGTGGTTGCCCAAGATCGCCTCGGGCGAGATTCGACTGCAGGCCTTCGGCGTCACCGAACCCACGTCTGGCTCCGATACGCTGGCGCTGCAAACAACGGCGGTAAAAGCTGGCGACCACTACATCGTCAATGGCCAGAAAATCTGGACCAGCCGCGCCGAGCATTCCGACTACATGGTGTTGCTCGCCCGCACCACGCCAAAGGAGCACGTCAAGAAGAAAAG
>VGEM01000039.1 GCA_016869315.1 Alphaproteobacteria bacterium
CGCGCAGCACCCCCTCCAGATAGGCGAGATTGTCGCCCGCCCGATTGGGGACCCGGGCAAACGACAGCGCCGAACTGCCGCGCGGCACCGGAATGGCGTCGGCGGCGAAACTTTCACGATAGGATTCGGCGACCGCCGGATAGCGTGCCGGATCGGGCCGCGAAACCGCGAACAGCATGGTGAAGAACGTCAACAGCAGTAGAACCAGATCGACGAAGGTCAGGAGCCACGAAGGCGGCGGCGTCGTCCGTGAACCCATCAACAGCGTGCCGATCATGACGCCCTCGCCGTCGGCACATAGCGACGCAGCGGTATCTCGTCCTCGGCGTCGACGACGAGGAAGGTGAATACGATCGCCGGCAATGACGGGCCCGCCGCAGACGCCGAACCCGCCGACAGCAGGTCCGACACAAGCCCACGGCGCACCATGTCGCGCGCCACCGTATCCGAGCGCATGACGGTGATGGCGGGATCGTCGCCGTCTGCGGTGGCGCCCAGAATCGCTTCGAACCGGAAGCCGGACGGCGGCGCCGACAGCACACCGACCAGACGATCGAGCACCGGCAACGACGGCCGAAGGTCGAAACTCTCGCTCTCGAACAGCGCCGCGATCGGCACGACAACATCGATCCGGTCCGCGGCGGCGGGAACGATCACTTCATAGCCCGGCAGCACGGCGGCAAACGCCGAGGCCACCGCTTCTCGCAGACTTGCTTCGGCTTGGGTACGCGCGCCGCCTTGCTGGGCGCTTGACGCCGTCGCGCCCGTTCCGAAGTTGGCGCGAATGCTGGCGACAGCGGTCTCGACCCGCGCCGTGTCGAATGTCGCCGTCGAGGCCAACACGACAAAGAACGCGAGCAGCATGAGATTGAGCGACAGCGCGACCAGCAGGTTCGACCCCTGCCCGTCTTGACCGACCCCGTCATGACCGAGATGGCCACGGCCGTCGCGCGGTCCGCGCGACGCCGTCGAATCGAATCTTTCCTCGAGCCCACGTGTGTGGCTCATGCGCATCCACCCGGGCGATCCGCGATCGCTGCGTTATTTTGCGGGCAGATTTAAGTCGGAATTCGTGAAGGAGGCGTTAAGTCGGCCGCGGAATTCGCCGAAAAGGACGATCTGACAAGGAGTTGTCGTGCCCCTCAGGGGGTCACCTGGGCCATGCCGGGAAACTGTTTCCGGCTCGACATCTCTTCCGTCAGGGCCCGGGCCTTCTCGGCGGTCATGGCCGAAAGGATCGGGGCGACTTTGGCTTCTTTCATGTTGGCGACCACGGCCACCAGAATACCCATGTCGAGATCGTCGAAGATGCGGGCGGCATCTTTCGGCTTCATCGCCGTGTAGATGCGAACCAGTTGTTCGATCTCGGACTTTTTCTTGGCGTCGTACTGCTCGACCAAGCTCTGCAACTGCCTCTCGAGATCCTGGAGCTGGCTGATTTTCACGTCGAGCCGCGTTTCGGCCGCCATCACCAGGCTCTCTTTCTGCTGATTTTCGCGTTCGCGCTGCTCGAGCGCCTGGCGGCGCTCCGCGAGACGCTGCAAGGTCTCGATTTCGGATGGCGTCAAGTCCGACGGTTTGAGGAGGGTTCCCGCACTTTCTTCGGCCACCGCGTCTTCCGCCGAGGCCTCGTCGCCTTCATCCATCGCCGCCGTATCGGCCGCGGCTTCGGCCGAAGCCCCGGCCTCGTCCGCCGCGGCGACGGGCTGAGCTTGGGCCAGCGCCGTCGCGGGCGTGATGGCGATCGACTTGACGACCACTTGAATGCGGAAGCCCAACATGCACAGCGCCGCCACGATCAAGATCGGCATTAGCCTGACCGATGGCAGCCGGCTCGGCGCGGTCGCAACACCGTGCTGAGAGGCAGGTCGCGGCTTGCGGGCGGGTTGCGGCATGGACGAAGGACAGTCGTTTGAACGCGTGAATAAGGGAGCCTTATCTTACCGGGCGGTCTGCAGGGCTTTCAACAGCTCGCGCTCGGCTTCCGAGCGATCGCCGCCCACGGCCAGATCGTCGGCCAATGGCCGTCGCGCGCCCCTGCCAAGTCCGGCGGTCGAGGCGCCTGGCGCGCCCGACACCCGCGCCTCGGCGCGCGCCGCGGACAAGGCATTGCGCAGTTCGGCGGCGGCAGAATCGAACGGAACGCTGCCTGGCTGGCCAAGGGTCGCGGCGGGCGCCGCGGCAGCCACCAACCGCGCAGCGGCCAGAGCTTCGGCCGCCGAGGCCATCGCCGGACGCAAGGATGGCGCAGGTGCCGCGGTGCCGGGCGTCGGCAGCGCTTCACTGCGGGCGTTGCGCACCGCGCCTTCGAGGCGGGTCGCCAGTTCTTCGGCCCGCTCGATCATGAACGCGAGATCGTCGCGCAGGGTCTGGGCTTTCTCGACGCGATCCTTGAGCGCAAGATTCGCTTCCGTCGTCGCCTTCTTGAGCTTCGGAATGCCGGCTTCGGCCCTAAGGGTCGCGTCGTTGAAGCTGCCGACCACCTTGGCGAGCTCGTCGCGCGAGGTCCGCAGCGCCGTCAGCCGACGATTGAGAATCACCGCATAAACGATGGTCGGAACCAACAACACAATCACGACCAGATTGAGGATCGTTTCGATGGTCATGTTTACTCTAACTCCTCTAGGACACGCCGATATCGCGTGCCGATTGATCGTCTTTACGTTCCGGGGTCCGGCCGGCGCCGGTGATCGACCCTGATCGAGATATTGTTGCCGCGCCGGCCCATCTTGCCGATCAACAGCGGCTGGTCGCCGCAGCGGAGCGTGATCGGAGAATCGGGCGTCGCGTTGAGCAGGTATTTGGAGCCGACCTTGAACGACAACGCACGACTGAGCGCCATGGTTTGCGTATCAAGCACGGCCTCGAGATCGACCTCGGTGAACCACATTTCCTCGGCCAAGTGCGTTTCCCAGATCGAGTCACGGCCAAACTTCTCGCCCATAAACATCTGGAGCAAGAGTTCGCGGACGGGCTCGAGGGTGGCGAACGGAATCAGGATTTCGAGGCGCCCGCCGCGATCTTCCATGTCGATGCGGAGCCGCGCGACGATACAGGCGTTCGACGGCTGCGAAATGGTCGCGAAGCGCGGATTGGTTTCGAGGCGGTCGAAGCGGAAGGTGACCGGCGACAGCGGATCGAAAGAAGCCGAAAGATCGGCCAGCACCACGTGGATCATGTGCTCGACCAGCGAGCGTTCGATCGTCGTGTAAGGCCGGCCTTCGACGCGCATCGCCGCCGTGCCGCGACGACCGCCGAGCAGCACGTCGACGATCGAATAAATCATCGAGGAATCGACCGTCATCAAGCCGAAATTGTCCCATTCCTCGGCCTTGAACACCGTCAACATCGCGGGCAGCGGGATCGAGTTCAGATAGTCGCCGAAGCGCTGCGAGAGAATGTCGTCGAGCGACACTTCGACGTTGTCGGATGTGAAGTTGCGGAGGCTGGTGGTCATCATGCGCACGAGGCGGTCGAACACCACTTCGAGCATCGGCAGACGTTCGTACGACACCAGCGCCGAATTGAGGATCGCCTGGATGCCGGACTTCTGATCGCCCTCGTCGCCGGCCTCGTCAAAGCCGAGCAGACTGTCGATTTCGTCCTGGTTGAGCACGCGGGTCGATTCACGGCCTCCGACCGCGCCGCCGCCATCGCCGCCGGCCGCGGCTTCGTCGCCGCCACCGAGCATCGCTTCCCACTCGGCGGCCATGGCATCGGCCTCACCGCCGCCGCCTGCCGGCGCGGCCGCGGCATCGCCGGCCTTGGCTTCCGCCATTGCCGCTGCCCAATCGTCGTCGGTGGTGTCGCTTGGAGGTGCCATGGGAGGACCGGCCGTGACCTACTGAACGATCATTTCTTTGAATAACACATCGCGGACCTGGGCCGGACGCACGGCGGCGTTGACCCGTCCCAGCAACTCTTCGCGCAGCCGATACATGCCGGCGGCCCCTTGGAGATCTTCGAGGCGCAACTCGCGCAGATAGACCTGGAAATTATCGACGATGCGCGGCAGGACCGTTTCGACGCGGTTGATGTCGGCCTCGGATGCAAGCTCGAGACTGACGCGCATTTTGAGGAAGTTGCGCTTCCGCCCCGGCGTGTTCAGATTCACCAGCATCTCGGGCAAGTCGTAGAAGACCGTGCCGACGGCGCCCTCACCGGCCGGCGCGGCGGCGGGCTGCCCTTCCGCGGCCGGGTCGCCCTCGGCGGCCATTTCCTCGGTTTGCTCTTCGCCGGTGACCATGGCGATCAACGGATCGGCCAACCCGGAGAAGTAGGCGCCGGCGGCGCCAAGAACGATCAATAGCAACGGCGCGCCAACGAACAGCAGCAACTTTTTCTTATTGCCACCGCCGCCTTCGGCACCTTCGAATTCCGGTTCGGCCTCGCCCCCGCCTTCACCGGCGAAATCTTCTTCGGGTTCTTGCGCCATCGCGGCGAACCTTTCTCATGTATACGACGTGACACCATGACCCCGCGGCCACGGTCGCCCGACACTCTTCGTGCCCTGCCAAGCTAAGGAGCTGCGGTTAATAATATGTTGCGTGGGCCCATCGCCCGGCAAGGTTTGCCGCTTTTGCCCTGCAAAGGCTGCCCCCTCGTCGCCGCCGTGCCCGCGGCCGTCCAATCTATCTCATTGATATAATTGAATTTTACGACTTGGCACGGCGTTTGCATCTAATGGACCAATCACGCGCACAAAAAACCGGCGCGGAGGACAGGCCATGGACAATACGACGTACATCTCGCTCTCGCGCCAGATGGCGCTTTGGAACCAGCTTGAGGTTGTCTCGAACAACCTCGCCAACATGAAGACGGTTGGCTTCAAGGGCAACGATACGCTCTTTGCCGACTACGTCTACAAGCTGGATCAGGACGAGCGGACCTTCAAGGATAGGATCGCGTTCGTTCACGATTTCGGTCTGGTGCGCAACCTGTCGCAGGGCGTGCTCGACTTCACCGGCAACACGTTCGATCTCGCCCTCAAGGGCGACGGCTACTTCGTCACCCGCGGCCGCGGCGGCGTCGAGACGTATACCCGCGCCGGCAACTTCGCCCTCAGCCCCGCCGGCAATCTGGTTACCATGGAAGGTCGCCTGGTGCTGGGCCGCAACGGCGCGCCGATCAACATTCCGCCCGACGCCCGCGAGGTCGACATCCAGGGCGACGGCACCATCACCGATCGCGATGGCCGGACCTTCGGCCAGCTTCGCGTCGTGCGCTTCGAGGACGAGCGCGAGCTGAAGCAGGTCGACGGCACGGGGTTCATCTCCGAGACCCAGCCGCCGATCGATCTGGAACGCCCGCAAGTCGGCCAGGGTGTGCTTGAAGCCTCGAACGTCAATCCGGTGATCGAAATGACCCGGTTGATCTCGCTCAACCGCGCCTACCAGGAGAATTCGCGCATGATCCAGCAGGAAGACGAACGCAAGCGGCGCGCCAACGAAGTCTTCACGCGTACTGTCACCGCCTAACCCGACACAACCCAACCAAGACCAAAAGACGACCGAACAGGGAGACCCACCATGAGCATTCGTGCACTCAATATCGCCGGAACCGGCATGCTCGCCATGCAGACCGATGTTGAAGTCATTTCGAACAACATCGCGAACCTGAACACGACCGCTTACACCCGGCGGCGCGCCGAGTTCAACGACCTACTCTATCAGGATCTGCGGCGCGTCGGCTCGACCTCGTCGGATGCAGGCACGATCGTTCCCGCCGGCGTGCAGCTCGGTCTCGGCGTCAAAACCGCCGCCGTGTATCGCATCAGCGAACAGGGCAGCCTGCTCTCGACCGACAACAGCCTCGATGTGGCGATCCAGGGCAAGGGCTACTTCCAGATCGAACTGCCGTCCGGCGAGACGGCATACACCCGCGACGGCGCCTTCCAGCTTTCGGCCAACGGCGAAGTCGTGACCCACGACGGCTTCCGCGTCACCGGCCTGCAGGCGATCCCGGTCGATGCCATCAGCATCACCATCAACCCGCAGGGCGAAATGTTCTTCAAGCAGGACGGCGTCATCGACCCGCAATCCGCCGGCCAGTTCCAGGTCTCGGTGTTCGCCAACGAAGCGGGCTTGGACGCCGTCGGCGACAACCTGCTGCTCGAGACGCCCGCCTCCGGCAACGCGACCACCGGCGTCCCCGGCGACCCCGGTTTCGGCACGATTTTGCAGGGCTTCCTGGAAACTTCGAACGTCAACGTGGTGCAGGAAATCACCGAGCTGATCTCGGCCCAGCGCGCCTACGAAATGAACTCCAAGGTCATCCAGACGGCCGACGAAATGTCGTCCACCGTCAGCCAGATGATCCGGTAATTGCCAGCGACCGCTTCACCCTGAGGCTTACGACCATGATCCTCCGCATCCTCGGAACCGCACTGTTCGCCGCCGCGACCGTCGCCGCCCATCCGGCGCCGGCCGCGACCGGCGAGGAAACGCCGGCCGCGCCCACCGCGATCACCATCGCGGCCAATGCGACGGTCGGTGGATCCGACGTGCGGCTCGGCGACGTGTTCCGCGGCACCTTGGCCGACCCCAACCGGGTCATGGCGCGGGCGCCGGCGCCGGGCCAGCGCTACACCGTCAACGCCAACGTGCTGGTCGAATGGGCGCGCCTCGCCGAACTCGACTGGAAGCCGGCCGGCCCTTACGACCGCGTCGTCGTCTATCGCCCCGGTCACACCGTGTCGGGCTCCGAGATCATGGACGCCATCCGTGGCGAACTGCTGAACCGCGGCATGCCCGCCAACTACCGCTTGAAGCCGCCGATCGCGCCGAGCGCCGTGACGATCGCGGCGGCCGCGGACCGCGCGATCGCCGTGCGCGAGGCCTACTTCGATCCCGCCATCCGCGAGTTCTCGGCCATCGCCGAGGTTCCGGCCGGCGACCCCGAGGCCCAGTTCGTGACCGTTCGCGGCCTGGCCGAGGCGACCGTCAGCGTGCCGGTGCTGAACCGCAACCTGTCCCGCAACGAACCGATCACCGCCGCGATGGTGCGCGTCGTCGAGATCAGCGACTTCGGTCTCGCCGCCGACACGATCATGGACCCCGGCGCCTTGATGGGTAAGTCGCCCCGTTCTTTCGTTCGCTCGGGGAAACCCTTGCGCGCGGACGACGTGGTCGTCGTCACGCTGGTCGATATCCCGGTGTTGAAACGCGACATGCGCCGCGGCGAAATCGTCCAGGATGAAGACGTGATCCTGGTCGCGATGAATGCCGATACGCTGCCATCGAACGCGGTGACGTCGATCGACGAGATCGTCGGCAAGTCGCCGCGCCAGTACAAGCCGTCGGGCGCCGTGATCAAGTCGGGCGACATGCAGGACATGCGTCGGGTCGAAGTGCCTGTCGCGACGCGCGACGTACGGCGCGGCTCGGCGATCGGCGACGACGACATCCGCTGGGTCGAGATGCCCGAAGCCGACGTGCCGATGACGGCGCTGCAGGCCCCCTACGATTTTTCCGGCAAGATCGCTCACTACGCGCTCCGCGCCGGCCAGGTGCTGCGCGAAGCCGAGGTCAGCACGCCGAAAGTCGTGACCAAAGGCAAGTCGGTCACCATTTTCTTCGAAACGCCCCTGATGAAACTGTCAGCCCGCGGCATCGCGATGCAGAACGGCGGCGTCGGCGAGACCATCAGGATCACCAATCTGAAGAGCAATTCGCCGGTGATGGCAGAAGTGATCAGCCCCGATCAGGTTCGCGTCACGTCGCTTCAGACCGCAATGAATTAATCGAGAGGATCAGCCATGAAACCGTTCACCCGCCCGTCCCTGATCGCCGTTCTGTCGGTATCGACCGTGCTCGCCGGTTGCAGCGCCGCCGAACGCCTGTCGCGCGTCGGCCAGGCGCCGGTGATGAGCCCGGTATCGAGCCCGACACAGGAAAGCGGCTATCGCCCAGTCAGCATGCCGATGCCGAACCCGACAATGCTGGAGCCGGCCGCCAACTCGCTGTGGCGCCCAGGCGCCCGCGCCTTCTTCAAGGACCAGCGCGCCAAGGAAGTGGGCGATGTCATGACGGTGGTCGTCAACATCCAGAACGAGCGCGCCCAGATCAACAACGAAACCCGGCGCACCCGCGATAACGTGAGCGAGCGTGGCGCGATCACCGACTTCTCGAACATCTTGGGCGGCGCAACGCCGGATCTGCCGTCGTTCAACGCCAATTCCGGCAGCGACTACCGCGGCCGAGGATCGATCAACCGTGACGAAACCATAAGCGTTCGCCTTGCCGCCGTCGTGCTGCAGACACTGCCAAACGGCAACCTCGCCATCGCCGGCCGCCAGGAAGTGCGCGTCAACAGCGAACTCCGCGAGATCAAGGTCGCCGGCGTCATCCGGCCCGAGGACATCAAATCCGACAACACCATCGCCGCCGACAAGATCGCCGAGGCGCGCATCTCCTACGGCGGTCGCGGCACGGTGACGGACGTTCAGCAACCGAGGTACGGCCAGCAGATCTTTGACGTGATCTTTCCGTTTTAGCGGCCGTCGCCGCCGGCCGGGGCAACCCGGCCCGCGGCGATGCCGCGCCCTTCTGTTACGAGGGATTGCGCGACCGGGAGGGTTCCTCCCTTCACGCCGCCTCTCTGCCACGCACCATGGCCTGTGGCGCAGAAGCAAACTCACCGGCGGTCCACATGTTGGACCGCCGGATTTTTTTGTGGGGGGCGGCAAACAGCGAGGCCAGCCCGAGCAACATCAACGACAGCGCGCCGGGCGCCGGCGCCGATGTCGACGGTGGCGGGGTGAAGCCGCTGACACGCCAAATGTGATCACCGCCGCCCCAGTCCGAGAAGAGAAAATCGCCCGTGACCGGATCGATCACGGCCCCCTCCGCGCCAGATAGCCCGTTGATGAAATCGCGGCGTGAACTGACGATCGGATCGTCATTGGCGTCAATCGCGTAGGTCGCAACCTTTCCGACTCCCCACTCGGCGAGGAGGATGCTGTCGACCAGGAACCCTCGGTTGACGGCCTTGACATAGGCGATGCCCTCAGGCCCACCACCCAAGGTAATGGTCGGCGTGGCGACCGAGAAATTGTAAGTCCCGAATCCGTCGGGCGATAATGTCACTGTTGTCCACTGCCCAGAGCTATAGGAAACGACTTTCAATTGCCCGGCTCCAGCGAACCCGCTGGGAACAAAAGCCAACGCTACGACCGATCCGCTGATCGTCGGGGAAAGGGAGTCGAGTCGGCTTGGCGCCGTGAATCCGGGCTTAATCTGGCCAAGTAAGTTTTCGTTATACCCTGTGTAGAAAAGCACGCCGCCAGGCCCGAAGGACAAGCCGCCGTCAATTTCCGGAGAGTCGGCGTAAAACGTGCCGGCGGACGTGAAGCCGTTGATGTGGCCCGATCCATCGCGCGAAACGTTGAACGCATGAATGTCGGCGGCCGTCTGGTTGGCCCTCCCGCCCATGATAATTGTGTCGTTGTCGAGAAAAGTCAGCCCGCCGAACGGGCCGGGAATTCCAGAGAGCGTCCCGAGGTCAGTGATCGTGTAAAGTCCGGTGAAACCTGCACCGAACGTGGGCATGGCATCGGCTGTGCCTCTGCGGAGCAGGGCGGCAAGCACAAGAGTGCCGGACATTGCCACGACGGATGTACTGCGAGAATTCGTCTTCATCCCCAAAGAGGAATCTTCGTACAGTTCTCTCTTGATGCGGGAGATTACTCGCGCGACCGCACCCATCGGCGCGCCGACCAACGCGAGTGCAACCAGCGCGGTCCTCGGAAATGCTGTCTGCGACATGCTCGATCCTCCGAAAGATTTGCTCGACATACAAATTGGGTAACGCCTGAACAGGCCCCTTTTCGTCGACTGGAGGCAAACTTAGGCAGCAGAGCCGGAGCCAGCGTCACCAAATTCCATGACGCGCAAAAATATTTCTTGATAGCGAATTTTCGCGCGATGACAGAAAAAAGCGCGCTACGTGGCGCCCGGATTCGCCATGGCGTTCAGAAGGTCGATCAGGGCAACCATCCGGGTCTGACCGCACTTCTGCTTCAGGCGCCGCACGTGAGTATAGACCGTATTCGTGCTGACGCCGCGCTCGCGGGCATACCTGCCTGGAGAGATACCCTTGCAAAGCGCGAACGCCAGATCGGTTTCGGCCCTGGTGAGACCGTAGAATTGGCGCAGGGCGTCGAATTGCGGCGCCCGTCGCGCAGCAGGGTCCTTCACGATCAGGAGCGCCCGCGCCGCCGCGTTTTCATGAGAGATGGCGCGCAGCGCAATCAGATAGGGCAGCTCGTTGCCCGCGCGTTTTGCCGGAAAGTCGAGCGCGTCCGGCGGTGATGCGCCGTCCCGAGACCTGGCGATCGCCGAAAGCGCGCGCTGATACAGCCGATTGGCCATAGCATCGTCAAAGACGACCTGGTTCCGTCGGACCCGTAGGCCATCGCCCTTGGACACAACGCCGGCCCTCGTCGCGTTGAGGTGAAAGACGTTGCCGCCGCCATCCAGAACCGCGATGCCATCGCCCTGGAGATCCAGTGCATCGGTCAGCGCGCCCATCAGGCCCCGCATTGCCGCAACCCGCTGCGTGACGTCGACCGCGTGCCGCACCTGCGGCATCAGCGCGCGCAGGCGGTCGATGTCGGCCGCATCGACATGGCCTTGTCCGCGCGATCTCTGAACCGACAGAACGACAAATCGGTCGTCGCGATTCGCCAGGATGCCCGACACGAAATATCGCCAATCGTGAAGCGCGAGAAACTCGGCGTAGAATGGAGATCGATCCATCTCCGCCTCGGAGAGTATCTGATAGTCATATCCGATATCGCCACTCGGCCGTGTGAGATCGGCCGCGATCCGAGGATTGAGCGCGGCATACTGATCGAAGTAGGCAAGTTCACCGATCTTAGGGATAGCCGAGCTTGCGAACATGGCATGCGTGCCGGCACGGCGATCGATCATTTCCAGCGTGGCGCCCGCGCCGCCAATCAAGCGGGTGACGCCATTGAGCGCCGACGCCCAGCGTTCGGGCGCGAGGCTCGCCGCCTGCAATTGAAGTATCGTATCCTCGATCCCCGCCGCGTCGGCCATGGCAATCGCCCTGATTACAACGGCAACATTCCAAGTCGCGATAAACTCACGATATCCAAGCCGCGCCAGGCTCGCAATCGGTGTCAAGTTGCGACGCAATCCTTGGACGGCTTCGCGCTTTTTTGCGAGCATTGAGTCATGTCCGACGCCTACGCGACCCTCGCCACGCTGTTTGCACCCCTTGAGAGTCTTCGCCCCAAGGTCACGGGCAGCGATCCTGTGTTGCCAACCCGTTTTCGCCTCGGTGCCGCCGCTGCTGCAGCGATCGGCGCGGTGGCGGCAGGTGCGGCGGTGGTCTGGCAGCGGCGCGGCGGCCTTCCGCAAACAATCGATATCGATCTCCGCCGCGCCGCCGCGTCGCTGACCAGTTTTCGCCATCTCAGACTGAATGACCGACCGTTTCCCGTTCAGCAGGGCGATGTCCCAACCATGGCGATCTATCGCTGTGCCGACGGGCGATGGATTCACCTGCACGGCGCCCTGCCCCACTTGCGCGACGGGACCTTGAAACTCCTCGGCTGCGCCGACGAACGGGCGGCGATCGCGGCGAAGGTTTCGGCCTGGACGTCGCAAGATCTCGAAGACGCGCTGGCCGCCGCCGGACAGTGCGGCGCGATTTTGAGAACAGCGGAGGAATGGGCGGCGCACCCGCAGGGCCAGGCCGTCGCAGCGGCGCCATTGGTCGAATTGATCCGCATCGGCGATGCGCCGGTTCTCAGACCGTCGACGTCGGAGCGGCCGCTGTCCAGGTTTCGCGTGCTCGACCTGACCCGCATCCTGGCAGGCCCCACGTGCGGACGCACGCTTGCCGAGCATGGCGCCGATGTACTCCGCATCTCATCACCGGCATTGCCCGACATCCCGTTATTTGTTCCGGATACCAGTCACGGCAAGCGGTCGGCATACCTTGACCTCGACACGGCAGTCGCGCGCCAGTCGTTGGAGCGCTTGATCGATGGCGCCGATGTCTTTTCACAGGGCTATCGTAGCGGCAGTCTGGCGGCGCGCGGATTCGGCCCCGATGAATTGGCGTGCCGCAAGCCGGGCATCGTCGTCGTCTCGATCAATGCCTATGGCCACGATGGCCCGTGGGCGGCACGGCGCGGCTGGGAGCAGCTGGCGCAGTCCTGTTCCGGCGTCGCGCTGATGCACAGCGGATGCCCGCCCGAGTCCGACGCGGAACCCAGCGTGATTCCGGCCGCGCCAGCCGACTACTGCACTGGATACCTCGCGGCCCTTGGCACAATCATGGCGCTGCTGCGACGCATGAACGAGGGCGGCAGTTGGCACGTGCGGGTCTCGTTGACGCGCACCGCCATGTGGATGCGCGATCTGGGACTCTGCCCACAAGGCACCGCGCGCGATGCGTTGACGCGCGACGAGATCGAGCGCTGGTCGCTGACGCGCGATACGGATTGGGGCCGACTGTCGTTTCTCGGACCCGTCGCCGCGCTGTCGGCCACGCCGGCGCGCTGGGACTTGCCGGCCGCGAACCTCGGCGCGCACCCGCCGACATGGCCGTAGCCCGCAGGCAAATCGGTAGCCGACTCGCGTCGGCAAAGCGCCTCAATTCTTCCGTTTTCCGAACTCAAGAGTCCACCGACAGCCGCCGCAGCCCGGGCGCGTTTTTCTCATAACTTATTGATTCATAAAGATTTTATGGCTTGGCTCTCAACCTGCGCGGCAAGAATCATTTGTTAACCCGGCGCTGCGATAACCGTCATCGATGGAGGAGTTTCCATCGCAATTCTCTTGGGACGATGCCAAACATAGGGGAACACACAGATGAACATGATGAGCACCGCGAAGCCGACCGAACTGTCCCTCATTGAGGAAGATGCGTTGGCGCTCACGCAATCGGCGCTCGAGATCTCGCGCGCTCACGAATCCAAGGACGAAAAGCGGCTCGCCGCCGCGCTCGACCGCAACATGCAGCTGTGGGTCGGCATTCGTACCGTGGTCAGCGCGGCCGACAACCCGCTGCCGATCGCGATCGAGGACAACCTGATCCGCCTTTCCAGTTTTGTTGCCCAGAAGACCTTCGACATGCAGGGCGGCGCCGCCAAGAAAACCATCGACAGCTTGGTGAACACCAACCTCCAGATCGCCGAAGGCCTCCTAGAGAAGCGCGGCGTCTAACGCGCCTCTCCATCGGCATCGTCCCTGACTAAAAAGGACGCCTCCTGCGGGGGGCGCCCTTTTCTATTTCTACCGCCCGGCCGAGCGGTCAATCGGACCGGTGAGTCCGTTCCATCCGCTCATGGCGCTCCTGCGCCTCGACGCTCAAGGTCGCGATTGGGCGGGCCTCAAGCCGCTTGAGCCCAATCGGTTCACCGGTCTCCTCGCAGAAGCCATAAGACCCGTCCTCGATCCGCTGCAGCGCCGAATCGATCTTGGCGATCAATTTGCGGGCGCGGTCGCGGGTTCTGAGTTCGAGCGAGCGCTCCATTTCGGCTGAGGCGCGATCCGCCAGATCGGGCTCCTGCAAACCGCCCTCCTGCAGGCTTTCCAGCGTGATTTCAGATTCCTTCAGCAGCTCGACCCGCCACTGGTGCAGTTTGCGCCGAAAGTGCTCGAGATGGCGCGGATTCATGAATGGCTCTTTGTCGGTCGGGCGATAATCGGGCGCCAGATTGATCGGCCTGACCGCGCCAACACGTTCGGCCAGCGGCACCACCACCAGCTTCACGGGCCGGCGTTCGGGCTTGCGCTCGGGTTTGCGAGAGGTCGCGCTCCGCCCCGAAAAACTCGACTTTGCCTTGGCCGCTTTGGCCTTTGGCTTGCCAGCGGCCGCTTTTTTCGGCTTGGGGGCGGGTTTACGGGCGCGGGTCGCAGCCTTCTTCGATTTCGGCTGTGGCTTTTTTTTCATAGTAATTTCAATTACTTAAATGCCAGTCACAGGATCGACTCCGCCGCGAATCGGCGGCCCCAAACGGGCTTGCTTATGCCAACCGCCGGCTCAACTTGGCAAGCTCTACTTCGGCCCGCAGCTCGATTTCGTCGAGCAGCCGTGAGATCTGCGGATCGGCCCCAGCCTCTCGGCGTTCACGCATCGTTCTGGCCAATTCGGCCAACTGGTCCTTGGGGATCGCCCCGATCAACAGGCCGCGCCGCAATTGCTCGAGACGATCAAGCAGATCGTGGCCGCGCTTGGCCCGGCGCTTCCGTTCGTCGTAGCTGGGACCGCGGCCGTCTTCGCCGACCGCTTGGGCAACGAAAATGCCCTCGACGCCGGCGACACCGCCGGTTTGTTCAACTGACGCTGCATCAGCCTCGGCGCCGGTCACCTTGCCCAATTCGGCTTGAAAGGCGCCCGGCGGGCCGCTGGCGCCGGCCTTGCCGACACGTCGCGGCTGGATACTGGATGGCCCACGCGGGCCTTCAACCTTGATCACGTCGGACGCTACCGTTTGAGACGTTACCTTTGGCGTGCGCTGAATCTGACGCCCATTCGGGCGGTATCCAACACGACCCACCTAGCCATGGCAACCGGGCAAGAATTGCCGACACGGCGGCGGGAAGTGCCTGCCAAACGCGGATTCTCGCACCCTAACAACAGGTAAAATTCATATTTTTCATAGAGTTAGCCCGCGCTCAATGTTGGCACGCCGCTTGCGTATGAAGGTACGGGTGAGTGCGCCTACCGCCCGTATTGGGCCGCAAGCGCACCACCAAGAACAAGAGCACTAGGCCATCATGTTGTTTCCTGAGGGACTGGTAACGCGGATCATCGACCGGGCGTGGTTCGTCGCCATGCACCTGATTGCCGGAGCGCTTCTGCTGGCGGCGTCGCATCGCGCCGAAGCGGCCTCGCGCATCAAAGACCTCGCCAGTTTCGAAGGCGTTCGTGAAAACATCCTGGTCGGTTATGGGCTGGTGGTCGGGCTCGGCGGCACGGGCGACGACCTCAAGTCGATCGCGGCGACCAAGGAAAGCCTAACCGGCATGCTCGAGCGTCTCGGCGTCAATACCCGCGACGGAAAAATGGAACCCGACAACGTCGCGGCGGTGATCGTGACCGCGACTATTCCGCCGTTCGCGCGCCAGGGCGCCCGGATCGACGTTCAGGTCAGTTCAATTGGCGATGCCCTCAGCCTGCAGGGCGGCTCGCTCGCCGTCACGCCGCTGGTTGGCGCCGACGGCGAGGTCTACGCGGTGGCACAGGGGTCGGTGCAGGTCGGCGGATTCGCCGCCCAGGGCGTGGCGGCCAGCGTCCAGCGCGGCGTGCCGACCTCGGGCCGCATCCCGAACGGCGCGATCATCGAACGCGAGATCGACTTCGCCCTCACCGACATGCGCCAAGCCAAGATGTCGCTGCGCAATCCCGACCTCACGACTGCGCGCCGCATTTCCCAGGCCATCAACGCGTTCCTTGGCACCACCGCCGCCAATACGCTGGACCCCGGCACCGTTCTCATTCAACTGCCCGACAGCTTCGAAGGCGCGCTGATCGACGTCATGACCGACGTCGAGCAGCTGCTGGTCGAGCCCGATCAGACCGCGCGCGTCGTGATCGACGAAAACACCGGCGTGATCGTGATCGGGCAGGACGTGCGCATCTCGACCGTCGCGGTCGCACAAGGCAATTTGACCATCAAGATCACCGAAACGCCCCAGGTGTCGCAACCTTCGCCGTTCTCGGAAACCGGCGAGACCGTGGTCGTTCCGCGCACCGACATTACCATCGAGGAAGATCCCGATCGACGTCTGGCCGTGGTCGATGATGGCGTCAGCCTGCAAGAACTGGTCGACGGCATCAACGCGCTGGGCGTCGGTCCGCGCGACATGATCTCGATCCTCCAGGCCATCAAGGCGGCCGGCGCCTTGCAAGCCGAAATCGAAGTGATGTGAGCGAAGCCGCCATGGACGCACTCTCCTCACCCGCAAACGCATTCTTCGGCCAGGCGCAGGACACGCTGGCCATCGCCCGCCAGGCGCGTGCCGCCGGCGACGCCAAGGCCGCGACCATCGAGAACGCGCGCGAGGCCGCCAAGGGCTTCGAAGCGTTCTTCATCGGTCAGATGATGCAGCACATGTGGACCGATCTTGACGTCAATCCCGAGTTCGGCGGCGGGCACGGCGAGCAGATGTGGCGCTCGATGCTGATCGACGAGTACGGCAAGGAAATCGCCAAATCGGGCGGCCTCGGCATCGCAGACAAGGTAATGGCCGAAATGCTCCGCGCCCAGGAACAGCGCGATGCCGCGGATACGAAACTCGCCGAGATGAGTCAGCCCGCGGAAGGCGCGGACGCTGACGGTGCCCCCCATATCGCCGCGGCCGTCGCGGTTGGCGCGCAAGTTCGCCGGTAAGGCCTGGAACCCGCCATCATGAACATGATGTCCCGCCCGCCTCTCTCCAAGTCCGCACCGCCGCCTCGCAGCGACTCTGGCGTACGCGGCGACGACCATGTGGCAATCCGGCCACGTGCACCGGCGGCGGCGCCTCGGCCCGCGATCGAAACACGCCGCGGACCCGAAGCGCCGAAGCGCGCCTCGACCCCCGATTCACGCGCGGACGATCTGATGCAAGTCATCCGTCAGCTGGGCGATCTGCTGACCAAGGAAAACCTCGCGCTCAAGCGTCACCGCGTCGAAGAGGTCAAGGCGATGACCGAGCGCAAGGAGATTCTGGCGCGGACGTATCAGCAACAGCTGAACGCCTTCCACCGCGACCCGGAGATGGCCAAGAGCATCGAGCGCACCAAGCGCGAACAGCTGATTCAGGCCGCCGCGAAACTGAGCACGGCGATGGCCGAAAACGCAAACCTGCTGAAGGTCAACATCACGGTCGTCGAAAAGTTCCTGAAAACCGTGGTCGATGCCGTGAAAGAACGCCAGCAGGCCCGCTCGGCCGCCTATTCGAAACAGGGCGCGATCGCAGCCTACGGTCTGTCCAAGCGGCAGATGGCCGTGTCCTACAACCAGACCAGCTGACGACGGCACGGACGCGACGTCATGACCCTCACCCTCGCCCTCAATTCCGCGATTTCAGGCCTGTCGACCGCCCAGGCCGGGCTCGACGTGATTTCGCACAATATCGCCAACGTCAACACCGAAGGCTTTACGCGAAAGGTGTTCGAGCCGGAATCGCGCGTGCTGGCCGGCAACGGCGTTGGCGTTCAACTCGGCGATGTGCGCAATGCGGTCGATCAGAACCTGCTCAAAGATGTGCGCGAAGAGCGCTCGACCTTTGGCGTGCTCGACGCCAAACGCGCGTTCTTGAAGCGGGTGCAGGATCTGTTCGGCACGACCACGTCGAACAATACGATCAGCCATCGCATCAACAACCTGCAACAAGACTTCGAGACGCTCGCAAGCGAACCCGACAAGGCCACCACCCACCTTTCCGCCGTGCAGGCCGGCATCACGGTCGCCGACCAGCTGTCGCGGATGAGCAAGAGCGTCCAGGGCTACCGGCTCGACGCCGACCGCGAGATCGAGCGTGGCGTCCAGGAACTGAACGGCCTGTTGAAAAGCATCTCCAACATCAACGACCAGATTTCGCTGAACGCCGCAACCAACCGTCAGACCGAAGACCTCGAGGACAAGCGCGATGTCGCGCTCAACCGCCTCTCGGACTTGATCGACATTCAATATTTCCGGAACTCGAACGGCGCGATCACGGTGTTTACCTCCGATGGCACGACGTTGGTCGACAGCTCGGCGGTGAATGTCAGTCACGTCGCCCTATCGCTGGTCAACGCCTCGCACACCTACGCCGGCGGCGACTTCAACGGCATCTTCGTCGGCATGCGCGATGTCACCAACTCGATCCGGTCTGGCAAGCTCAAGTCGCTCGTCGAAATGCGCGACCGGATTCTTCCCGACATGCAGGGCCAGCTCGACGAACTCAGCCGTGGCTTGCTGCAGGAAATGAACAAGGTCAGCAATCGCGGCACGTCATTCCCGTCGATGGTCAACAACGTGACCGGTACGCGGAGTTTCCTCAACTCGGCCACGCAGACCCTGACGTTCTCGGGCGGCCAGACCAACGTGGTGATTTACGACGGAAACGGCAACGAGCGGTTCTCGAGCCGCCTGCTCGACACATCCGGGATCAACTTCGCCAATGGCGGCACGGTCGACAGTCTCGCGACCCAGCTCCAGACCTGGCTGCAGGGCCTCGATACGCAGCTTGGCAACGCATCGGTCAGCGTCACCAACGGCAAACTTAATATTCGCCTTGGCACCGAGACGTTCGGCATCGCCTTT
>VGEM01000040.1 GCA_016869315.1 Alphaproteobacteria bacterium
TCGGCACCCAAGTTGATTTTGGCCGACGAGCCCACCGGCAACCTCGACAGCCAGCACGGCGCCGAAGTGATGGCGCTGCTCAAGGAACTCAATGTCGAAGGCACGACGATCGTCATGGTCACGCACTCGGCAACCGACGCGGCCCATGCGCGCCGCGTCATCCATCTGCTCGATGGGCGCCTCGCCACCGTTGCCAAAGCCGCGTGAAGTCGGGGAGGGGGACATGATCAAGAATTATATGACGGTCGCGGTCCGCTTTCTGGTGGCGCATCGCCTTTATGCCGCAATCAATATCGCGGGCCTCGCGGTCGGCTTGGCGGCGTCGTTGCTGCTGGCGCTATTCGTGGTCGAGGAACTGTCCTACGACCGCTGGATTCCCGAAGGGGAGCGCGTTTACCGGATGCACGCGCGCTTCGACATTCCAGGGCGCGAACCGTTACTGGCCGTCTCTGCACCCGGCCCGGCGCGTGCCGCAATGGAGAAAGAATATCCGGAGATCGAGGTCTCGGCCCGCATGTTCCCGGCCCGGCCGGTCGTCACCCGCGGCGCCGATACGTTTATCGAAGAGATTCTGATGGCCGATCCAACGCTGTTCGTCGTGCTGAAACTGCCCTTCGTGGCCGGCAACGCGGCAACAGCGCTTGCCGCGGACAGTAATATTGTCATTTCGGAACGGATGGCCCGGAAGTACTTCGGTGACAAGCCGGCCGTGGGCGAGACCTTGAGCGCCGAGTTTCGTTGGGGCCAGCGCGAGTTACGGATCGCCGGCATCCTCAAGGACCTGCCGGCGAACACCCATCTCAAGGTCGAGGCCGTGGCGCGCCTGAACGAACAGGATCTCAAGGACTCTCCCTGGGTTCTGGAGCGATGGACGTCGGTCAACACTTATACCTATTACAAACTTCGCGCCGGTGCGGATGTGTCGCGTATTGTGCGCGATTTGCCGGCTTTCGAAGAGCGCAACGTGCCTGACGAGAAAGTCGGCGGCGAGGATTTCAAGGTCGCCGACTTTCTGGCGCTATCGCTGATACCGCTGGCAGATCTGCATCTCGATGCGCGTGGCCTTGGCGACCTCAAGCCGCCGGGCGATCAGATCATGGTGATGGCGCTCGCGGCCATAGCCGTGCTGATCCTGGTGATCGCGGGAATCAATTTCACCAACCTCTCGACCGCGCGAGCGAGTTTGCGCGCCCGCGAAGTCGCCATGCGAAAAGTACTGGGCGCCCATCGCGGCCGATTGATCAGCTAATTCCTGACCGAGTCCGTGCTGATGTCGTTGGCGGCTACGGCGGTCGCCATTGGATTGGCAGCGGTGGCGTTGCCATCGTTCAATACGATGATCGGCAAAGAACTCAGTCTTTCCGCGCTGGGCGCGATCCCCGCACTGATCGCGGTCGCTATTGCGCTTGGCCTCGGCGCCGGCGTGTATCCCGCGTTCTATCTCTCGCGTTTCCTACCGGCCAAGACCTTGAAGGCCAACAAGTCGGCCGCGACCGAGGGCAGTGGGCGGATGCGCGCGGTGTTGGTGGTCGTGCAGTTCGCCATCTCGATCGCGCTCATTGTCTGCACCGCCGTGGTCTATGGCCAGGTGATTTACGCGAAGTCGATGGATGTCGGCTTCGACAAATCGGGCCTGATCTCCGTCTCTGGCACTCGGGCCGAGGCAGCGAGAACCGTCGCTGAAACCTATGCCGATCGCCTATCGCGCCTCCCGAGCGTGGTTGCGGTCACCCGCGCGGAGGTGACGCCGGCGGCCGAGGACGAAAACAATACGATCGTTCAAATTCCGGGTCAGGTCAGCGCCCAGCCGATCGTGATCGGCCGAACGGCGATCGACTAAGGCTACTTCGCAACGATGGGCATTCGGATGCTCGCCGGTCGCGAGCTGTCGCAGGAGTTTGGCGCCGACGACATGACGCTAAAGCCCAAGGAGTTGGCCGAGCGGGCATCAAACGTCGTGATCAACCGCCGGGCCATGAACCTGCTCGGTATCACCGATCCCAAAGAAGCCCTTGGCCGCGAATTTCGGATGGGTATCGGTGATCAGGAGAACGACGATCTGATGGGAACGATGACGGTTGTCGGCGTCGTCGAAAATGTGAACTTTGGGTCGGCGCGGAAAGATATCCGTTCGATGATTTACTTTTATGACAAGAAACGTTTCGGCTATGTTTTGGCGCGCGTCCGCAACGTCGATCCGGCACCGATCAAGGCCGAAGCCGAGCGCATCTGGCGCGAACTCGTTCCGTCGCGGCCGTTCGAAGGCCAGTTCGTCGAGGACGCCATGGCAGCGCAGTATGCCGAGGACGAGGGACTGGGTCGCATCTTCGCGACGTTTGCGGCGCTCGCGGTGCTGATCGCGTGCCTCGGGCTCTTTGGGTTGGCTTCGTTCACCGCCGAGCGGCGCACCAAGGAGATCGGCATCCGCAAGGTGTTGGGTGCGCGCACGTCGCATGTGGTCAAGCTGCTGGCGTGGGACTTCGCCCGGCCCGTGCTGATCGCCAATGCCATCGCCTGGCCGGTGGCCTATGTTCTGATGCGGGATTGGCTGGACGGCTTACAGCATCGCATCGACCTGGGTGGCGAGTACTTCGCCGCGGCCGGTATTGTCGCGCTTGCCATCGCCCTCGTGACCGTGTCGGGCCACGCCTTCAAAGTCGCCCGCGCCAATGCCATTCACGCGCTCAGGTACGAATAGCACCGTTGAATAGCACCTCCGGCAGCCTTAGGTTGGCTGCCGGAGGTCACCATGCCGCTCAATACTTCGCCGCTTCGTCCCATCAGTGACGACGATCGCGCGACCTATGCACGCGACGGTGTCGTCTGTTTGCGTCAGGTGCTGAACCGCGAGTGGATTGATCTGCTCTTGCCGGCGGCGCGGCGGTTGGTGGTGGACAAGGAGGACTTCGGTCTGTTGCCGACCTATCCCGGCCGTTACATGTCGCGGAAGATTTCCGAATTCCGGAAGCTGGTTTTCGAGTCTCCCATGGCCGAGGCATTTGCGCGGACGGTCGGTTCGAAGATAGCGCGCTTTTTCTTCGACGAAATCTTCGCCAAGGCGCCGCGCTCCTCCGACAAGACCATCTGGCACAACGATCGCATGGGCTGGCCCGTGGTGGGATCGATGGTGCCGTCATTGTGGCTGCCGCTGACGCCGGTCACCAAAGCCAATTCATTGGAATGCATCGCCGAGTCACAGCACGACGATGCCAAATACTGGCTGTTCTCGCCCAATGCCCGGAAAATGATCAAGCCGCCCGATCGTGTGCCGCACCCGGACGGCGAGGCGTTGCGCAAGGACCCGACCAAGCGATTCCTAACTTGGGACATGGCGCCCGGCGACATGTTGGTGGTCCATCCGTGGACGCTGCATTACTCGGCCGGTAATCCCAGCGATGATTGGCGCATCGCGGTCTCGGTGCGGTTGTTCGGCGATGACATACGTTGGGCGCCCCGGCCCGACTGCGTCAACCTTGCCGGCGTGTCGTGGGACGAGTTGCTTGAGGGCGAGCCGCCAGAAGGTCCGTTATTTCCGCTTCTCTGGTCGGAAGATGGCCGTCGCGACGGCGACGCCAACTTTCCGCGCGGCTTCGCCACCACCTGGTCGAAGGCGCGGAAAAGCGACGTTAACGAGTACAAATTGTTCACCCGCATGTCCGAAGGCAAGGCGGCGGAATGAAATCTTCGCTGCGCCGCCTCGTGTCGGCTCCCGGCGCAATCGTCATGCCCGGTGTTTTCGATGCGCTGAGCGCGATCTTGGCCGAGCAGGCCGGATTTCCGGGCGTGTTTCTATCGGGCTCGGCCATGTCGTACACAATGCTCGGCCACCCCGACATCGGGCTCGTCAGCCTGAGCGAGGTGGCCGACACCGTGGCGCGCGTCAGCGATCGCATCGCTGTGCCGATAATGGTCGATGCCGATTCCGGCTTCGGCAATGCGCTCAATGTTGGGCGCACGGTCAAGCTGTTGGAGCGGGCCGGCGCGTCGGCGATTCAGATCGAAGACCAAATCAACTTCAAGCCGCCGGGCGATCTGCAATCGCGGCCGCTGGTCTCGGTTGGCGAGATGGTCGGCAAGATCAAGTCGGCGCTCGATGCGCGCGCGTCAACCGAAACGCTGATCAGCGCGCGCAGCGATGCGCCGTTTACTGAAACCATCGATCAAGCGCTCGCCCGTGCTGATGCCTATGCCGAGGCTGGCGCCGACATCGTCTTCGTCGAGGGCCTGAAAACGCGCGCCGACGTCGAGCGCGTCGCGGCGGCAATGAAGGGCAAGAAACCGCTGCTTTACAACCTGATAGACAGCGCCACGGCCGCCGTGCCGACAGTCGATGAACTGGCCGCGCTCGGCTTCAAGATCGTACTGTGCCCCGGCGTCGCCGTGCAGGCAGCGGCTACCGCCATGCAAGCGGCACTCGCGACCCTCAAGACCGATGGTCACACCCGCAACACGCGGGCGACGCAGATGGATTCGAAGGCACTCAATGCGCTGATCGGCACCCCCGAGGTCATCGCAAACGCGAAGCGGTATAGTCCAACCGTTTGAAGCAAGCGCTTCGAGATGACGCCGCGTTAGATGATTCTGAGAAAGTCTTCGGGTTCAATTCCGGCCTGCTTCAATATGGCCCGCAGTGTGCCTTCAGGCATGCCGCCAGGATGGTTTGGAATAGTGGTGAATCGATTGTTCGCCGCGTTGATCCAGATTTCGTGAGATCCAGCCGCTTGGCGGTGAAATTCGAGTCCCAGTAACTTCAAGCGACGAACGATTTCCCGGTATCGAAAGCCGGCAAGTCGGGCCCATCACACGGCGACGATCAAAGGATATTCGAATGACTGGCGAGTCTCCGGCAATCGATCGGCAACAGAACCTGCTTGAACCTCGATGAGTTTCTTTGCAACGTCACGAGATATTTCAAGCGTCTCTTGAATCGTACGGCCTTGCGCGACAAGACCTTGAACATCGTCGCTGGTTGCGAGGTAAACTCCCTCGGGTAGTTTCTCAATCCGCAACTGAATGACGCGTTCCATGGCGAGGTGACCTTGAGGTGAATCGGCATCAATACGCCTAACAGAATAGCACATGTAAGATCGAGATCACTGACCCAAATCGACCTCGATCCCGGCCTTGGCGGCGTGGGCGGCGGTGACGACGTACTCGGCCGCGGCCAAATCCTGCGCCGCGATGCCGAGCGATTTATAGACGGTGATGTCGGCGTCTGACGCGCGTCCCGGCGCCTTACCGAGCAACACTTCGCCGATCTCGCCCTTGATGTGTTCGGCCGTCACCACGCCCGCCTTGATCGCATTCAGGAGTTCGCCGGCCTGGGCAATCGCGGCCTCGCGCAAATCGACGTAGAAGCGCGACCGCGCGACGCAGTCGTGATCGACCTCGGCCGTGGTCGCGACCGCCGAGCCGACCAAATTGAGATGCGTGCCGGGCTCGATCCAGGCGCCTTTGAGAATAGGCGTCGGCGCGGAGGTGGTGGTGCAAACGATATCCGCATGCGTCGCGTCTTCGGCGGAAACAACCGCGCGCGCTGTGACGCCCGCGGGCAATTTGAGGTGCTCGACGAATGATCTGGCGCGCTCGGCATTGCGGCCCCACACCTTGACCTCTGTGATCGGCCGCACGGCCAGCATGGCCGGGATATGCACATGCGCTTCCTCGCCACAGCCAAGCATGCCGAGGGTTGTCGAATTGGGACGCGCAAGCGTGCGTGTCGCAAGCGCGCTGGCCGCCGCGGTGCGGATCGCAGTGAGGCTGCCGCCCTCCATTAGTCCGAGGGCAAGGCCTTCAGCCGCGTCAAACAGCATGACACCGCCAACATGGCTGCCGTGGACGCTGCCGGCGGGCCGCTCGTACTTGCTCACGATCTTGAGGCCAAAGCGGGCCGGTTCGGCAATGTATCCCGGCATCAGGATCAAGCGGCCCTTGGTCTCGGGCACCGGCATGTGTTGGCGGAGCGGCAGTACAACGCGGCGCTCCGACGTCTGTCTCATTGCCGAAGCCATCACCTCGATGCAGGCCGGGATCGGCAATAGCCGGACAACGTCACTCTTGGTCAGAATCAGCATGTCTCAACTTTGCGCCGCCGGCGGAACAAACCGCATTTTTTCCATCACTGCGCCAACATTGTCGGGCCTCGGGAAAGCGTCGGGCATCGGCTCACCCGGTGTGCGTTTTTTGCCGATAGCCTGGAACCAGTCTTCGAGCCCCGGCGGGAAAAACACCCAGAACAGTTTCATGTCGGTGGTGCCGGTGTTATCGATGCGATGTTGGGCATAGCGGCCAAACAGGATCGTCGTTCCCGGCACCACTTTGTGTTCCACACCATCGATGGTGCAGATGCCGGTGCCTTCATAGACGAAAATGAGTTCGTGGTTCTGGGCGTGGGCATGCTGACGGATGTGGCAGCCGGGCGGCATGACCTGAATGCCCGAGGAGAACGTGTCGTAGGGCATGTTGCCCGGCATCAGGTTGACGTCGATGTAGCCCCGCGACGGCAGCGGTTGCCATAGCGACAGGCCCTCGTCGGGCCCGACCACCACGGCCGAGGGTGTGTTGAATTTAGACATCGCTTACCTCCTTCGCCTGCCCTCTAGAAACGCGAGCACGTGTCGATTGTAGTCCGTCGCCATGGTCATCGGACAGAAATGCCCGCCTGTGGGCAGAACCATGAGTTTCGATCCTTTGATTCGCCTTTTCAATTCGCGGAAGAAGCCGGCAGGCGTGATCTGATCGTCGGCCGCGCCGATGATCAGTGTCGGCTTGGCGATGCGCCCGACCTCGCCCCGGAGATCGTGGGCCATCACGGCGTTGATGCGGCTGGTTTCGATCGCGGCGCCGGGAAAATCCTTGAGACGGGCCGCGAGAAAGTCATCGGTTTCGCTGATCTGCTGTACCAGAGTCGAAATCGGCGTGGCCAGCAGGGTGCCCTGAAACAGGTACGCTTCGGGGCCTAGCCGCCGCAACACGGCGCGCCGGTGTTCGAACAGCGCAATGAAGTAGCGATCGGGTCCCGCCCAGGTGGCGCTGAGAACGAGTTTCCGAATGCGTTCGGGATGGTTGATGGCGAGGTACTGGCCGATGGCGCCGCCGGTCGAATGGCCGACATAGTGCGCGGCCCGGACACCATGGTGGTCCATCACCCGCAGCACGTCCTCGGCCATTTGCTGAACGCTGTACTTGATCTTGTCGCGAGAACTGCGGCCGGTGCCGCGATGGTCGTGCAGAATGACTCGGAAATGCTTGGCGAACGGTGCGACCTGATTGTTCCAAAACTGGGCACGGCCACCCAAGCCCGGCACCAGCAGCACATCGTCGCCGTCACCGTGAACTTCGGTGTAAATGCGCGCTGTGCCGGATTTCAGAATTGGCATGCGTGATCCCCCTGGTCGCCCGTGTTTCTACCTGCGTCAGTTGCCCAAACAAATGCATTTTGATGCTGTAGCCATTCCCGCAAGTTGATCGTCCAGGCTGGAAGCTTTGCACCAATCTCCGTCGGCCCCGCATTCCTTCAACATCCTCGTCCCTCACTCCCGACTGTGCTGGGCCGGTTCTTGACCTCGCATTTGTTGGGGTTTGGGAGGTGCGATTCCAGCTATGCGGTCTATGCATACCTTGATCGACGCGGGGCATTGGTGCCCGAGGGTTCCGGCCCGATACTCTCATCTCGGGAAAGCCAACATGGAACTTCGTCAACTCCGGCATTTCGTCGCTGTCGTCGAGGCCGGCAACTTGTCGGTCGCGGCGACCCGCGTGCATCTGAGTCAGCCGGCGCTGTCGCGCAGCATTTCGAAATTGGAAGCGGAGCTGGGGGCACGCCTGCTCGAGCGCAAGGCGCGTGGCGTCGTTCCGACTTCGGCCGGCCGCGTGTTCGTGGCCGAGGCCAGATTTATCTTGAACGAGTGCCAGCGTGCGCGCGACGAGGTGGTTGCGACCGCGCACGGCGACGAGCAACGCGTCGCGGTGGGTGTTGTACCCATGTTTGTATCGTCGATTGCAACCGGTGCGTTGGCTGCGCTCCAGGACAAAGCGCCAAATCTTGAGTTGCTGGTTGATGAAGGCGGAATCGCCGGACTGGTTGATCGACTGGCGGCGGGGGAACTCGATGTCGCACTGACGACGTTCACGCAGTCTTCGCCGCCAAAATCGCTGATTCAAGAGCGTCTGTTCGTTGTCACCGCGGTCGTTGCCGCCGGCGCTAACAACCCCATCAGCCGCCAGCGCCGACCATCGGCCGCCGATTTTTCCAAGGCAAAATGGGTGACGATCGGACAGGGATGGGACTCGAGCGTTGTCGATCAATATTTGATGTCGAACGGGTTTCCTCCGCCGGTCCGGCCGTTGCACACCAATTCGCTCGTGCTGACAAAAACGCTGATTGCCGAGGAGGGGTATGTGAGCATGCTGCCCTACCACATGCTGTCCCGCGAAATTGAACGCGGCGAAATCGTCGCCTTGCCGTTGCCGTCAGGCGGGTTTCGACGCGCGGCCGGGCTGATGTACAGATCTCGCGCCGAACAGCGCCAGGGTGTGGCGCTGACGATCGAGGCGTTGAGGGCGGCGTGCCGGGCGTTTTCGAGCCGCCAAGGCAAGGGTCAACGCTGAAGCGGATCAGCTCCCGCGCAGAGCGGTAACCATCAAAAGGGCTGGCGCCGCCGCGACCGTCGCCGTCCGGCAGTCCTCCGGGGCAAGGCACGCATAGCTTTCTTTGTCCAACACATCGCCCTGCTCAAACGCCAGCCGCCCTTCGATCACCAATATTTCATAGCGAACGGCACCTGCCAGCAGCAGGAAAGGCGTATCGCCCGCGGCGGTGAATCTGAGGAGAAATGACGTTTCGTTCTCGCTCGCATGCAAATGACGAACAACCGCGGATGTTCCCGCGGCCGGCTGCCAGGCAGACTCTTGCGGCGGCGCATGGATCGTCGGTTGAGCGGCGTTCTCGGGCGGTCCATGAGCCGCGAGGAATAACGGCTCGGTTGGACCGTGCGTACGCAAATAGAGGAGATATCCGTCAGGCACCTGGACGTTGGTTCCGTGCACGGTTTGGGCAGGCAGGTAAGCGTACGAGAGCCGGCTGTGCCAGTGGTCGTCATCGAAACTGAAGGCCGGCCCAAGGCTGAGGAATTCCTCGACGCCACGATGGAAATGCGCCCGGCGCCGGGTCGCCTCTGTGACCGGCCGCTGTTTCGAGCGCAGCAACGTGGTGCGCGCGCCGGTGTCGGCGTCGCGACTCAGCACCTTGGTACCGACACCGCCGTCCCGCGACCATTCCCATGGCAGATTGGCGGTAGCGAGGTTTCGGACAATGGGGCGCATGTCTTCACGCCATGATCTTGCGGGTCATCACAGCGCGGAGACATCTCCAGCGTTTGATCGCGAAAGGGCCCGCGACGATCATGCGGGCTTCGTGCCGAGGAGGTTGGACGAGCCGATCCAGGCGCGCGGGCCGTTTTCGTCGACGGCAAATCCCGCGTCGCGCATTGCGCTGGGGAGATCGAGATTCGAGTATTCGTACCACCACACTTCATTGTTCCATCTGTGGTCCCACCAATGGCGCAATTTCTGCGCGGCGCTTTTCGTCGGTGGGACCGAGCCGGTGTAAAAGTCGATCGGGAAGAACACGCCGCCAGGACGCAGGACGCGATAGGCCTCCTGGACGACCCGCCGTGAAATGTCGGCGGGCAACTCATGGAATAGAATATATGAGGTCACGATATCGAAGTGGCGGTCCGGGAACTTGGTGTCTTCGGCGAGCCGTTGCGCGAGGTTGACATCGACCCCGAGATCGACGGCGCGCATATGGCCATAGCGCACAAGCGGACCGCCAACGTCGATCCCCCAAACCTCCGCGTCGGGATACCGGCGTTTGAGCGCCACGGTCAGCTGCCCGATGCTGCAGCCGAGGTCGAGGATGCGCGTCACTTTGCCATCGGCGGGTGGCGGAACTGCCTGGGCGAAACCGCTCAGAATTTCGTCCTGGTCGTTCCGGCCGACGTAGAAATTGTTCGTGCCATAGTGATAAATGTGGCCGGCGAACGGATCGCCGACATAGCCGCCCGGCTGAACATGAATTTCGTGCTTTGCATAATCCGGGATGACCATGTCGGGATTCAGTTCCAGCGTGCCGGGGCCGGACTTATCGGTGGCCTCCATTTCCGCGAAATAAGCGTCGGCCTTGCCGTGAAATTCGTCCGCCAGGGACGACCACGTCATCTGCTGGCATCGTAGCCATGTATGGACGCTGAGCGCGACGAGCGGGTCGTCGCCGACGACAGACAGCACCTGTTTAATCGACGGGTCCGACTGAGGATCGAGGCCGCGCTCGCGAAACAAGACGTCGATCCGGTTGCGGGCAGCGCGGCTCAAGTCTCTTTGCGAGAAGCCGCGAAATGAAGTCAGAAAATTCTGCCGGCTTTCGAGGTCGAGCGACGGCAGCCGCTCTAGGATTCCCGTCGTTCCGCGTGGGTCCACGTCACCGGCAAATCCAGATCGCGTGGCGCGAGCGGCCTTCGCATCGTTTGTCGCGGAGAAACCGAGTGCGCTCGCAAGCGTTGACATCGACTGCATCAATGACCGGCGATTCATCGTTCGAACTCCATAAAGCGGAGGGTGCGGTTGGAGGGGGCAAGCGTTCGGGGGCTAGGTCTCACGATCTGATCAGACAAAAGCGGCGGCATCAACCTTGGATGGGCCCCCGCGTTCCTTCTTGACGTACTCGGTATTCACGAACTGGTCTCGGTCGCGGACCTTGGCCGGATCAAGACCCTTCGACCAGGTGGTGGCGAAGCCCCACGGCAATTCGGCGTCGGTGTCGCGGGCGCCATCGTCCGACCACATCAGCGGAAACAACGGGCCTGCAGGTTTCTCGCCCTCGATCATCTCGTCGAACGATACACCAGCGAGATTAACGCAGTCGGGCCTGGGGTTCCAAACGATGTCGTCGCCAAAGACCCGGACCGACATCGCGATCCGCCAGTGATCGGTTGGATTGCCGGACGAGTAATGCAAACACCAGGGATGCACGATCAGCATGTCGCCCGGTTCCATGTCCCAGGTCAGGAATTGAACGCGCGGGTCGGCGCGCAGTGCGTCGCCGTCCGGATGCGATACGCGATCGGGGGGTTGAATCATCTTTCGCGCGTTTGACGAGAACAACCAATAGCGCGCGTCGAGTTTGAACGACTTTGCAATGCACTCGAGCGAGTTGGCTTTGACGATCGGGGTAAAGGGAATCCAGAGCGAGGGCACCATCTTGCCTGCGACCGGCCAGCCCATACGGTCGTTGTGCCAGACCGTCTTGGACTCCGAGCGCGGCGTCTTCGCGAAGAACTCGTCAAAGAAGAAGCGGATTTGCTTCGACTTCATAACCTGTCCGGCTGCTTCGCCGAGTGGCGACTCCAGCATGAAGCGACGGTACTCGGCGATACGCCGGGTCATGTAGCGGTTGGGAAACGTTGGCAGAAGACCAAAGTCCTCTTTCTTGATCAAAATCCGTTCGGCGAACGGCTTGAGCAGTTCGATCCAGTCCGGATCGAATACTTGGCGAAGACAAACCACGCCATCACGGGCGTAGGTGTCGATATCGTCCTGTGAAATGGGCCGCAGGGGGTGTCGGTTGAAGGCCATGGCTTCCGCATAGCCGCGATCGGCGCGGCCTTGTCCCAGTCTATGTTATGATCCCAGATTCAACATCACACTCTCCCGCCTCGAACAAATGTAAATCGCATCACATGCCATTCGTATTCTGCATGTGACAGGGCCGCGCCAACCGTGCATCTGATTCATGTCTTGTCGCCACGAACGGCAACCGATGACTCTCTGCGAATTGCGTTGATGCGGCAGCTCATGTCAGCGGTACGCGGGCCGGCGCCCACTCTGCTTCTCGTCGAGAACTCCGACATCGTTCAATTGCGGAAAGGCATCGAGCGATACAGCACGCGAAGCGACGGAATACTCTTTGATCGCATACGATTTGCAGGGTAGCGAAATCGATCCAACGCGCGACCGTGCTTTCCGCTAGATTCGATGGGCCGCGGTTTCTCCAAAGCGCCGCGCGCATCCATGCGCTCGACGCATGCCTCGGGCTCCACTTTGCATTTTTCAAGAGATAGGCGCTCCGGGATCATGAGTCGGGGCCTGCATGTGGCTGGCGTGCGCCAGTCCGGCCGCGAGGTTTTGCCGAAGCTGAAAACTCTCGCGTCCCAAAATTCAGCAGGATGTGAAAAAGGGAGAGTGACTGTGTCCAGAACCGAACTTCGCACGTCGACAATTCTTGCGACCGTAGCTGTTGCCGCCATTTTGGAGTCGGCGGCCAATCCTGTCACCGCGCAGTCGTCATCTCAGTCGGCGGAGTCGACCAGCATTGAAGAAATCGTCGTGACGTCGCGCAAGCGCGAAGAGTCGCTCCTCGATGTGCCGTTGTCGATTACCGCCCTCAGTGCGGCTCAGATCGAACGCTTCAACTTGAAGGACATGGAAGAACTCTCGCGCATGACGCCGGGTCTGTTTTATACCGACTTCGGCGGCACAGGGCGGCAGGATCGCGCGACCAGTCAGTACATCATTCGCGGATTGGCGATCAACAACCCCGCTAACGCTTCCGACGGCGCCATCCTGTTTGTCGATGGCGTCCCCGTGCTCAACGGAAACTTGCCGGGCTCGCTCGACATCGAGCGGATCGAGGTTCTCAAAGGCCCGCAGACTGCAACGTTCGGCCGCAACACATTTTCGGGTGCGATCAGCGTCGTCACGCGCGACCCCGGTGAGGAGTGGGGCGGACGCGCTTTCGCCGAGTATGCGAACTACAGCTCGAGTCACGTCGCGCTTTCAGTGGAAGGTCCCATCATCGAGGACAAGGTTTTCTTCCGCGCCACTGGCGAACATCGAAATCAAGGCGCGCAATACAAGAACTCGATCGATAGCACGCCCCTCGGCGGTCAAAAGGCGACTAGCTTGTGGGCGACCGTCAAGTTTGTTCCAACCGATGCGCTCAACATCAGGCTGGTCGGAAACTATTTCAAGTTTGATGATGACCACGGCGCCCAGGTGCGCCTGGTTTCCGCGAACCACAACTGCGATCCCGGCAGGACGGGGAGAAATACCTGGTTCTGCGGAAAAGTGCCGAAAGTCACCGAAGCCGACACGCATTTTCTGTTGATCGACCAACGCTGGAAAAACTTGACCCTCCCTGCAACGCGTTTCCAGCCGCCCATCAACATTGAGCCTGGGCTCAAAGCGTTCAATTATCATGCGAGCGCAGCGATCGATTACACCTTCTCCAATGGTTGGATGTTTGAAACCAACACCGGCTATGACGCAGAGCGGGAAAGCAATATTGCCCAGGAGTGGTTCAACCCCAATACAACGGTCAATCGACTTGCCACGCCGGCGAACAATGCGCGCACCAATCAATTCAGCTGGCTCTACATGCTTAACGGCAAGAACTCGGACTTCTCGCAGGAAGTTCGGCTCTCGTCTGCCGGCGACGATCGGTTGCGCTGGAGCCTCGGCGGCAACTACGTTTATTACTCGATCGTCGGTGAGGTGGTAGGCGACGTCGCATTGGGTGGGCCATTGGTTCTCCCCGGCGCCCGCCGTCAAACGCGGACGACATCTGGTTTCGGCAGCATCTATTACGATGTGATGACGAACCTCGAACTTGGTATCGAAGGGCGATATCAGTCCGACAAGATCACCGACACGCCGCAATTCTGGCGCAGAACGGGGCCCGGCACGCCGCTGAAGGGCACCTGGAACGCTTTTACCCCGCGTGTCTCGGTGAAATACAAGCCTAACGAAGACACGACCGTATTTGCGCTGTGGGCGCGCGGTACGCGGCCGGGCGCATTTAACTCGAACCTGACGCCCGGTGCCTTGGCGCCAGGGGTCGGCGCCGCCGTTGCGGCTGCGACTGGCGCGATGGTTGAGGTCGAGCAGGAGAGGATCGATTCCTACGATCTCGGCGTCAAAGGCAGTTTTCTTGACGGCCGCGGTTCAGCGACGTTGACCGTTTACACCGGCGCCATCACCAACCAACAGATCAGCCAATCAATCACGCTGCTGCAGCCGTCGTTGTTCATCGGCACGGTGCTGGTCAATCAAGGGAAGACGAAGCTTCAGGGCGTCGAGTTCGACGCATCTTTCCAGGTGACCGAGGAATTGTTCGTGTCCGCCGCGTACTCCCTGAACGACACGGAGATCAAGCGCGGCGCCGACTTGTCGGTCGCTCCGCTGACCGGCGGGAATACCAATGTGATTGGTAACCGGCTTCCGAAAACCCCTAAGGATCAGGGCAACGTGACGTTCATGTACACGAGCAGACTTCGCGACTCATACAATTGGTACGTCGGGGCTGATGCCATTTATGTCGGTGGCAAATTCCCGACCACCGCGAATTTGGTCACGACGGGCTCGCAGCACCTGGTCAACGCTCGAATCGGGGTCGAGAACGATACGCTGCGACTTGAACTCTGGGGCAAGAACATTTTCAACGACTTGACCCCTGACCAGATGTTCAATGCCTTCGATTACGATACTTTCACGCCACGGGCCCTGTCGATCGGATTGGCGAAGAAGGCAACCTGGGGTGTGCGCGCAAACTATAAGTTCTGAGATCGCTTATCCTGGCCCATCCGCCAATGTACCACTGATGCGATTGGCGGATGGGTTGGCGCGGCTTTTAAATTAGACTGCCCTGCCATTTTTGCAACGATCATGCGTGGTGCTGGCCGGATGCCGGTTCGGCTGGAGACTTGCTGGCTGGTCCGCGCACCACCAGCGCCATAGGACCGATCATGATGTGTTTTTCTTCGAGACGCGGCACTTTGGTGGTCGCGGTTGTTGCAGTCCTCGTTGGCGCCACGGCGCTCGGTCCGGCGACGGCCGCGGATCAAGCTGGCTCGCCTCGAGGCTCTGGTGTCGAGCAACGTAACGTGGAGTGGCACGCTCACGGCCGCGACGCCTTCGAGCAACGCTATAGTCCGCTCCAGCAAATCACTGCTTCGAATGTCGCAAATCTCGGATTGGCCTGGTTCTTCGACCTCGAGGAGCACGATGTCGTCGAGGCGACGCCGCTGGTTGTCGACGGCATCATGTATGTTGTCGGGCCGTGGGGCGATACTCTGTATGCGCTCGACGTCAAATCCGGCCGCAAGCTCTGGACCTATGAGGCCAACGTCCCTCGCGAAACGCTCGTGCGGGCCTGTTGTCAGCCGGTCAATCGCGGCGCGACGTCGGACAACGGAACCATCTACTTCGGAACGCTCGACGGCCGGCTGGTCGCGGTGGACGCCAAGTCCGGGCGCGAACGGTGGCAGACGCTGACGGTCGATCCGTCAAAGGCCTATACCATCACCGGCGCGCCAAGAGTCATCAACGGCAAAGTGATCATTGGCAATGGCGGCGCCGAATACGACGTGCGCGGATACATCAGCGCCTATGACGCGACTACGGGGAAACTCCTGTGGCGCTTTTATACGGTTCCCGGAAATCCCGCCGACGGGTTTGAGAATGACGCCATGGAAATGGCCGCAGCGACGTGGACCGGCGAGTGGTGGCGGTTCGGCGGCGGCGGCACCGTGTGGGACGGCATGGCGTACGATCCCGCGTTGAACCTGCTGTACATTGGCGTTGGAAACGGAACGCCATGGGACCAGAAGATGCGCTCGCCCGGAGGAGGGGACAATCTTTTCCTGGCGTCGATCGTCGCGCTGAACCCCGACACGGGGGATTATGTTTGGCATTATCAAACGACGCCGGGCGAGAACTGGGACTTTACCGCGACGCAACCGATTGTTCTGGCCGACATGAAGATCGCAGGCGTCGACCGCAAGGTCTTGATGCAGGCGCCGAAGAACGGATTCTTTTATGTGGTCGATCGCACCAACGGTAAGTTGATCTCGGCCAAGCCGATTGTCGCGGTGAATTGGGCGACCCATGTCGATCTCGCGACCGGTCGACCGGTCGAAACGGCGGGAATTCGCGACACAACTGACGGGCCGAAAGTCGTCAGTCCGGGCCCCTCCGGATCGCACAATTGGAACCCGATGGCGTTCAGTCCCAAGACCGGCCTGGTCTATATCCCGACATTGCAGAGCCGGTACTTTTTCCAGTCGAGCGACGCCTATACCTATGTACCAGGCTATTGGAACTTGGGTTTCGACATTAGTATTCCCATGCAATTTCAGTTGGCAGGTCAGGAGCGGAGGTCATCGAGTTACATGCTCGCCTGGGATCCGGTGACGCAATCGGAAAAATGGCGCGTGGATGGTTCCGGGGGCGGTATTCTGGCGACTGCCGGCGGGCTGGTTTTTCGCGGTGTCGCCACTGGGCGCTTCGCCGCTTACGATGCCGAAACCGGACGCGAGCTGTGGTCGCAAGACGTTCAGAACGGGCCGGTTGCCGGCCCCATCTCGTTTCAGTCAGGCGATGATCAATACATCGCCGTTGCCGCAGGTCGCGGCGCGGCAACACTGATGAAAGGTCCCGTGCCGCAACCCGCCCTTTTGCCGCACGCCAATCGGGTTCTTGCATTCAAACTTGGAGGATCGGCCAAACTTCCGGCTTACGAGTATGTGCCGCAGCCGCTGCGGTCGCCGCCTACGCTTCAAGTCTCGGATGACCAGGTTGCCAAGGGGCGATTTGCGTTCCATCGATTCTGCTTCGCCTGTCATGGCCGCGAGGCCAATGGCAACAAAATCCAACCTGACCTTCGTTACTCGGACTATCTCGACAACGGCGAGTGGCACGATGTGGTGATAGAGGGCGCGCTCAAAGACAAAGGAATGGTGTCGTTCGCCGCGGCGATCGACGCTGACGTTTCCGAAGCCATTCGGCATTATGTTGTATCCGAGGCGCAGAAGGCGGCCAGCCGGCAACAGGCGCAGTAGACATCAACGACTGAGGACGAGGGTGAGATTCGGATGTCGGTTCAGAACACCAAAGTAACACTCGCTCCGACGCGAGCCGACGCGGGCGGCGAATTTGCGCGCGGCTGGCGTGCGCTGACCGCAGCGACGCTCGGTGTCACGTGCGGTGTTACCGCGGTACCGATCTATACCATCGGCGCCTTCGTCGCGCCGCTTGAACAGGCCTACGGCTGGTCGCGGGGCGCGATCCAATCGGCGACGCTGTTCGCCTACGCCACCGTCGTCGTGGCTGGGCCAATCGCGGGCGCTTTGGTCGATCGACACGGCGCGCGACCGGTTGCGATTTGGTCGGTGCTGGGCATCGCGCTGGCGGTCGCGAGCGCGTCAGTCCTCGCTCAGTCCTTGGCTGGGCTTTACGTCTCATATGCGTTGATCGGCCTGCTCGGCGCGGGGACGGCGCCGGCGGTCTGGACGCGGGCGGTGAGCGGCTGGTTCGAGGCGCGGCGCGGCCTGGCGCTGGGTGTGACGTTGATGGGCACGGGAATTTTCGCGACTCTCGGGCCGCGATATGTCACGTGGGCGATTGAGTCGTTCGGCTGGCAAGGCGGCTTCCTGGCGCTGGCTGCGGTTCCACTGATTGTCGTGTTGCCGGCCGTGCTGGCGTGGTTTCGAGAACACGAGCGCGTTACTGCACACACGGCGACGCCGTCGCCGGTTGCGCAGACCGGGATGACGCTGGCAGACGCCATGCGGACGGCGCCGTTCTGGATCATCGCGATTTCGTTTCTGTTTTTCTCGACCGTTATTTCCGGATTCATCGCCAGTTACATCCCGATGCTGACCGACAGCGGCATGACACCTGCGGCCGCGGCGGCGCAAGCCGGGTCGATCGGGATTGCCGTGATCGCCGGTCGTATCGGCATTGGTCTCGTGCTCGATTATCTGCACGCGCCGAGGGTCGCCGCCGTTGTGATGTCGCTGCCTTCTATTGGCTGTCTGATTTGGGTCGCCGGGACCGGCGGCGAATCGATGCCGCTGGTGGCCGCGATCATGGTTGGGTTGGCGGCCGGCGCCGAGTTTGACCTCGTCGCCTATATGACCGCGCGATATTTCGGGCTGCTGCATTTCGGCAAACTGACCGGAATTCTCTTTTCGTCGATCATCGCCGGTGGGGCGCTCGGTCCAATGGCGTTCGGGTTGGCTTTTGACCGGCTCGGGTCCTATGACCCGGTGCTGATGGTAAGCGCGGCCGTGTTTGCCATCGCGGGGCTTGGTCAGCTGTTAATCGGCCCCTATCCGGAGAAGAAGTGACCTCATGAGTCGGAACTGGCGAAATCCTCATTGTCTTTCCGCGATATCTGCTTCGGCC
>VGEM01000041.1 GCA_016869315.1 Alphaproteobacteria bacterium
AAGTCCGGCTGATCGATGCGGACGGTAATCGCCACGACTGCCGCCGCCACCAACCCGGGAATAACGTTCACCAGGAACAGCCATGGCCAGGAATAGGTTTCAGTGATCCACCCGCCGACAAACGGACCAACGGTCGGTGCCAGCATCGCAAAGCCGCCGCCAATCACGGTGGCGAGAGCCTGGGCTCTGGGTGAAAACAGCAGGAATGCGGCGCTGAAAACGAGGGGGATGATGGCACCGCCGAAGAGGCCTTGGGCCACGCGCCAGGCGTAAAGGGCTTGATAGGTGTCGGCGCCGGCGCATCCCGCGCTGGCTGCGACGAACCCAATCATGGCGGTGACAAACAGCCACCGCGTCGACAGTACGCGCGACAGCCAGCCGGTCATGGCAATGGCGATGACCTCGGCGATCAGATACGTCGTTTGAATGTAACTCAGGTGTTCGCTCGGGATTCCGAGCGCGAACTGAATGTCGACCATCGAGCTCGCGACAATCTGAATATCGAGGATTGCCATGAACATGCCGATCGTCATGGCCGTGAAGCCGACCCAGGCTGTGGCGCGGTCGATCATGAGGGCGAATCCAAGGTCAACACCCGCTTCGCCACGGCAAACGAAATTCCGGCGCGGGCGAGGACGCCGAGGTCGCGCTTTTCCGAGGCAGGGTCACGCGAACCGTCGCGGAACGGCCCGAGGCGCCGGCGGCGGGCCAGGGCGAGGGCCGCCACCCATTCCGCGCTGCCATCATCGCGAGTTACCTGGTCGGCGAGAGCCGCGTCGATTCCTTTTGCGCGAAGACGCGCCTTGATTTTGGCTGGCGACTTGGCCCAGGCGCGGCCTTGAGCGGCCTTGGCTGCCGCGTAGGACGCGTCATTCAGCAGTCCTTCAGCGCGCAAGTTCACGACGATGTCGTCGATCCAACCGAATGCAGTGGCCTGATCTTCGCGTTCAACCTCACGCATAAGCCGTCGCCTCAAGATCGTGCGAAAATGGGCGATCGAAGTTGCGTGTCGCTCCAGGTAATGCCTGGCAATATTGGTCAATCGACGCACCGTCAGTTTGCGTCGCGGTTTGGTCCGGCCGGTTCGGGATAAGGGCATCGTCGGCCCAGGTGCTTGCCAATCTGCGACTTGCGGCCTAAACCGCTGCGTCGCCAGTTCGATGATATGTCGCGCGTATGTCCGAAGCCAGTGTTAGCCCCGCACCATCCTCGTTTTCCGTTCCGCCGCCACGCGCGATGGGTGCGGTCAACTGGCGTGGCATGTGGGAACTCTATCTCAAGGAAGTGCGCCGATTCTGGAAAGTCATCGTCCAGACCGTCCTCGCGCCGATCATCACCAGCCTGATGTTCCTACTGGTCATGGTGTTTGCGTTCGCGCGCAACGACATCACGGTTTCGGGCTATCCGTTCGCGGACTTTCTGGTGCCTGGCCTGGTCATCATGACAATGATCCAGAACGCCTTCGCCAACACATCGTCATCGATCCTGGTCTCCAAGGTTCAGGGCAACATTGTCGACGTTCTGATGCCGCCGCTCAGTGCCATCGAGTTGACGGTGGCCTGGATCCTCGGCGGCGCCACGCGCGGCATCATCGTTGGCATTGTCTGTATCCCGATCATGGGTTTGTTCGCCGACATTCACGTTCACAATGTCTGGCTCATCATGTTTCATGGAATCGCCGGATCGATTTTCATGTCGGCGGTCGGCGTGCTGGGCGCCATCTGGGCAGATAAGTTCGACCATATGGCCGCGGTCACGAATTTCGTGGTAACGCCGCTGACGTTTCTGTCGGGCACTTTTTATACGATCGATCGGCTGCCTGAGTGGGCGCAGGTCATCGCTCACTACAATCCTTTTTTCTACAACATCGACGGATTTCGTTACGGGTTTCTGGGCCACGAAACGTCGGCGCCATGGATCGGGGTCGTGGTCATGAGCGCGCTCAACATCGTTCTGATCGGCTGGACCTATGCCGTCATCAAGAGCGGCTATAAGTTGAAGCCCTGAACCGAGGCATGCAGGCTGGCGGTCGTTGACAACCGCCCTTGGATTGGCAATCAATATTGGGGAAAGGGGCGGACGCGTGAGCCGCCCTCATTTTTTTCAAGTCGTGGTGATGACGCTATTCGGAGCCGGTACGTGGTCCGGTGGCGGAAGGTATTGGAGCGTTAGGATGACAATAACCCCGGTGATGCCGACCTATGCGCGGACCGATGTCGTGTTCGAGCGGGGCGAGGGTGCGTGGTTGACGGCGACCGACGGCCGTCGCTTCCTTGATTTCGGTGCCGGCATCGCGGTCACGTCGCTTGGCCACGCCCACCCCCATCTCACGGCCGCTCTCAAAGCCCAAGTCGATAAGTTGTGGCATACGTCAAATCTTTATCGCATCGCCGGGCAGGAGAAGTTGGCCGAGCGGTTGGTTGCGAATTCCTTTGCCGATACGGCATTCTTTTGCAATTCCGGCGCCGAGGCGATGGAATGCTCCATCAAGATGGCGCGGCGTTTTCATCAGGCCCAAGGCGACAAGGGCAGGTACTGCGTCATCACGGCGCGCGGCGCATTTCATGGCCGGACCCTGGCGACGTTGGCCGCCGGCGGCCAGGAGAAGCATCTCGATGGCTTCGCCCCGAAGGTCGAAGGTTTCGACCAGGTAGCGTTCGGCAATCTCAATGAAATGCGAGCGGCAATCACGCCGGAGACGGCGGCAATCGTTGTCGAGCCGGTGCAGGGCGAGGGCGGTATCATTCCGGCCGATCCCGCTTATTTGAAGGCGCTTCGCCAGATCGCCGACGAGTTTGGCGTGCTCTTGGTGTTCGATGAAGTTCAATGCGGCCTCGGCCGAACCGGCAAACTGTTCGCGCACGAGTGGTCGGGCGTGACGCCCGATGTCATGGCGTTGGCGAAGGGGTTGGGCGGCGGGTTTCCGGTCGGCGCGTGCCTCGCGACGGAGCGCGCGGCCAGATTCATGACGGCCGGCACTCACGGATCGACATTTGGCGGCAATCCGCTGGCCATGGCGGCGGCGAATGCGGTGCTTGATGTGGTGCTCGAGGCGGGGTTCTTGGGGCGCGTAAACGCAACAGCGCACACGTTGTGGACCAGGCTCAAGGCCATGGTCGCCAAATTCCCGAAGGTCTTCAGCGAAGTTCGCGGCCAAGGCCTGATGATCGGTCTCAAGGCGTTGCCGCCCAATGGCGACGTCGTTGGAAAATTCTTCGCACATGGGCTGCTGACCGTGGTCGGCGGAGACAATGTGGTGCGCCTGCTGCCGCCGTTGAACATTGGAGCAACCGAAATCGATGCCGCGCTGGCCGCGATGGATCGCGGCTGCGTCGAGTTGTCGGCCTGATCGAGATCGCATCATGGCGCCTCGTCATTTTCTCGATCTCGATCGATTCGATGCTGCGACGATCCGCCAGGTCTTGAAGCTTGGCGCAGATCTCAAAGCTGACCGGGGTGGATCGCGCAATGCGCTCGCCGGCAAGACGCTGGCCATGGTGTTCGAGAAGCCGTCAACCCGGACGCGCGTGTCGTTTCAGGTCGGCATCAGCCAATTGGGCGGTTCGGCCATCGTCATGTCGCCACAGGATACCCAGATCGGCCGGGGCGAGAGCATCGCCGATACTGCGCGCGTCCTTTCGCGCTATGTCGATGCCATCATGATCCGCACCAATGCAGCTTCGAAACTCGACGAGCTGGCGGCCCATGCCACGGTGCCGGTGATCAACGGACTGACGGACGACTCGCACCCATGCCAGATCATGGCCGATGTCATGACCTACGAGGAGCGCAAGGGATCGATCGAAGGTGCGACTGTTGCCTGGTGCGGTGACGGCAATAATGTCGCGGCGAGTTGGATTCACGCTGCCGGTTTGTTCGGATTCGATCTGCGCCTGGCGGTGCCGAACGGACTCGAACCCAAGCCATCGGTCATGGCGTGGGCGGCGTCGCGCAAAGCGCGGGTGCGCATCGAGCGCGATCCGATTGCAGCTGTCGCCGGCGCCGACTGCGTGATCACGGATACCTGGGTATCCATGGGCGACGATGCCGGCAACCGGCACAACCTGTTGCAGCCTTTCCAGGTCAACGCGCGTTTGATGGCCAAGGCAAAACGAGATGCGATCTTCCTGCACTGCCTGCCGGCGCACCGTGGCGAGGAAGTGACGGCCGACGTGATCGACGGGCCGCAGTCGGCGGTTTGGGATGAAGCCGAAAATCGGCTGCATGCACAGAAGGGAATTCTCCTCTGGTGCATGCGGTGACCGGGGCGCGCGATCTCGCAGGTCATAGGGACATCTGCCAGCCTTTAATCCTTGCCGGTGGTGCGCTGCGCGGGCGGATCGTTCGGCTTTCGCAGACGGTCGATTCTATCGTTTCACGTCATCGGTTCCCTGCGCCCGTGGGCGAACTGGTTGCCGATGCGCTGATCTCGACGGTCGCTTTGGCGTCGGGTTTGAAATACGACGGCATCTTCACGTTTCAAGTTCGAGGCGATGGCCCCGTGAACACGATGGTCGTCGATGCAACATCGTCTGGTGCGCTCAGGGCGTGCGCATCGTTCGACGCCGGGCGCCTTGAAAGTGCGCTTGGTGGCGGCCGGCCTGGTCATTTGCAACCCCATCTTCTGGGCAGTGGACACCTGTCGTTCACAGTCGACCAGGGCCCGGACACCGATCGATATCAGGGCGTTGTCGAGCTTGCCGGCGGCGCTTTGATCGATTCAGTCCACCAGTATTTTCGCCAGTCGGAACAATTGGCGTCGCTCTTGAAAACGGCCGTGTCACCGCCGTCCCCCTCGGAACCGCGATGGCGCGCAGCAGGCGTGCTGATTCAACAAATGCCGCGGCTTGGGTCCGACTTTGCCGCCGATGATGCCGACGATCTTTGGCGTACAGCCGCGGCGTTCGTCGCCAGCGTGACCGACGTTGAACTCTTTGACCCCATGCTCACGCCGGAGCGTCTCGCCAAGCGGTTGTTTGGGACGCTCGAATGCGAAATTGCTCCGGCGCGAGAGTATCGCGCTGAGTGTCGATGCTCGCGCCAGCGCACCGGACGCATTCTTGCCTCATTCCCCCTGCATGAATTGAAATCGCTGGCCGAGAATGGGATTGTGCGAATGACATGCGAGTTCTGCCGAAGCGACTATGCGTTTACCGAGGCCGAAGTCGAGGCGTTGCACGCGCCGCCGCGGATCACCTCAGTGCAGGAGTGACAACAATGGCCCGAATGTTCCAGACGATATTGATTGTCGTTTCCGTCATCATGGCGAATGCGGCGGCAGCTGCGGAGTTTAGCGTCGGGGCGACCCCGACTTTCTCGGCCGACGCAAGCGCGCTTGATGTGCGGATCGAAGACCGCCCGCCAACAGAATATCCGGCGGTTGGGCATTTGGCGGCAACGCCTTACGACCAGGCGGTCAAGATTTGGTCCGAAAAGCGATTTCGCCTCACTGGCAACAGCGTCAACAGTTTGCGGGTTTCGTTGGTCGAAGGCCGCATCACCGAGAAGGTGCTTCCGGTCAAGAAGGGCATTAAGGGCTGGTTCAAGAAGGAGCCCGCCACCGAATTCCACGCCGCGCTCGTGATCTCGATCGCTGTCATCGACCCGGAAGGCCGTACGCTGGCGTCGGCCGAGGCCAAGTCGTGGCATACCACGGCGCTGGTGGAAGGCACGACCAGCGCTGAAAAAGACGCGGCGTTGACAAACTTGGTGTCAGAAACCTTTGCGGCGCTCGACCGGGAAATAGCGCCTCAATTCGAGCGCCACTTGGCCAAGTTTGTGAGACCCGGCTAGCTCTGTCCGGTTCTAGCCCTTTCCGATAAAGGCGAGAAATTCGCGCCGCGTCGACGCGTCGTCGCGGAAAGCGCCGAGCATCGTTGACGTCACCATTTTTACGCCGGGCTTTTGCACGCCGCGGGTGGTCATGCACTGGTGCTCGCCTTCCATGACAACGGCGACCCCTTTTGGTTTCAGCACGTTGTTGATGGCGTTGGCAACCTGCGCCGTCAATTTCTCCTGAATCTGAAGGCGTTTGGAATAGGCCTCGATAACCCGGGCGATTTTCGAGATTCCGACAACCCGGCGGTTGGGCAGATAAGCGACGTGTGCCCGACCGATGATCGGCACCATGTGGTGCTCGCAGTGGCTTTCGAACGTGATGTCCCTCAGCAACACCATCTCGTCGTAGCCTTCGACTTCCTCGAAGGTGGTGCGAAGGGTCTCTTCGGGGTCCTTGCCATACCCTGCGTAAAACTCCTCGTAAGATTTAACCACCCGGCTCGGCGTATCGATCAGTCCTTCGCGGTCGGGGTTGTCGCCCGCCCAAAGGAGCAGCGTGCGAACCGCCTGCTCGGCTTGCGTCCGGCTCGGCCGGGAGGTCGACGAGCGCGAACTGTCATTGGCGTCGAACGCGACAGTTGTCGCTGATTTCAGGGGCAATGTGGTCATGTGCGTCGCCGTGTCATTGAGGTCGGCTTTGGCGCCGACTCGCCGTGGTCGCGATACTATCGTGAATAATCGTATTCGTCATTGGTACGGCCGCCCGCGCGTGGCGGATCAATTGATCGATGGCTTATCGTGCGGGCTGTCGAGCGAAAATGCGGGAATGTCGGCCAGGAATGTCTCGCCGCTCGACGTGACCATTTCGTAGGTCCCGACCATGATTCCGGAGGGCGTTTCGAGGGGACAGCCGCTGGTGTACTCGAACGATTCGCCGGGCTTGAGGATCGGTTGTTCGCCGACAACGCCAGGGCCTTTCACGTCTTGCCAGCGGCCAAGCTTGTCGGTGATGCGCCAATGGCGGTTGAGGAGGTGGACGGTGTCGTCGCCCCGGTTCTCGATGTTGACGCGATAGGCCCAGACATATCGGTTCTGGTCCGGCGCCGACTGGTCCGCCAGATAGAACGGCCGAACCGTAATCGCGACTTTGCGGGTTACTTTCGAATACATGGCGAGTCCGTGATCCGCGGCTTCACACTTTCAACGCGGCGTCGAGATCCGCGATCAAGTCGTCCGGATTTTCAAGGCCGACCGAAAGACGTACGAAACCGTCGGTGATGCCAACCAGCGCGCGCTCTTCGGGTTTTAGGCGTTGATGCGTGGTCGTCGCCGGATGACAGATCAGGCTTTTCGCATCGCCGAGGTTGTTGGAAATGTCGATGATCTTGAGCGCGTTCAAGACCTTGAACGCGGCCGCTTTGCCGCCATCGACCTCGAAAGCGATCACATTTCCCGGCGCCGACATTTGGCTCATGGCGAGATTGTGCTGCGGGTGGGATGGCAAGCCCGGGTACAGCAGCTTCGACAAACGCCGGTTGGTCGCGAGATATGCCGCGACTTTGGTCGCATTCGCGCTGTGCTGGCGAACGCGCATGTCGAGCGTTTCGAGGCCTTTGAGAAAAACCCAGGCATTGAACGGGCTGAGGCTCGGCCCCGTGTGCCGCATGAAGGGCGTCAGTTTGTCGACGATGAATTGTTTGGTGCCGAGGACCGCGCCGCCCAGGCAACGCCCTTGGCCATCGATGTGTTTGGTCGCCGAGTAAACGATGACGTCAGCGCCCATCGTCAGCGGCTTTTGCAGGACCGGCGTCGCGAAAACGTTGTCGACCACAACTGTCGCGCCGGCCTTGTGAGCGAGATCGCACACGGCGCGAATGTCGATCACTTCGAGGCCCGGGTTCGACGGGCTTTCCAGAAACACGGCTTGGGCCGGTTTGGCAAGAGCGTTCTTCCAGGCATCGTGATCGCGACCGTCAATCAGCTCGGTCTTGATCCCAAAGCGCGGCAACAGCTCGGCGCAGATGTAGTGGCACGATCCAAATAGCGCGCGCGACGATACCAGACGATCGCCGGCGCTGAGCTGGCAGGCCAGCGACGCGAACACGGCCGCCATGCCGCTCGCGACCGCGCGGCATTCCTCGGCGCCTTCGATCAGGGCCAGCCTCCGCTCGAACATGGCAACGGTCGGGTTGCGGAAGCGCGAGTAGACAAATCTTTCGAGTGTGCCGTTGAACGCGTTCTCGGCTTCCTCGGCGCTTGAGTAGACGTACCCGGAGTTCAGGAACATCGCTTCGCTGGTCTCGCTGAACTGGCTGCGCTCGGTCGCGCCGCGCACCAGCTGGGTCTCCAACGACCACCGGCGTTGATCAGAATAGTCGACAGGCATGTGCAGTCCTCGGTGTCTCGGGCAAAAAAAGGGCCCCGACCGGATGCGGCGGGGGCCCATAGCCCTCGACCTTTTAGCGGAGTTATCGTGCCCGCAAGCCGGTCAACAAAGTGCACGTCGCCGCCTAGGTACAACCGGCGTTCGGGATGGTCAAGGGCGGTGAACTGCAAGTCGCTGACATTGCTTGTTGTTTGCGGAAGTAAGGTACAAGTCAAAGCCCCCTCTTGCGCTTCGGTTGGAGCTGAACGCCCGTTACGAGGGAAACAATGTGGGCCATGATGGCGAAGCTGACAATGACCAGCACAAGAAAAAGGAACGTATTGACCGAATTCGGAATCAAACGCGGGCGCAAGGGATCGATCGGCCGTTTCGAGTATTTGTAGAGTCCCCAGATTGCGGCGAAGTCGGCGACAAGGAGAGCGACACTCAAGGCAATAGAAACATACTTCTCGGGCATCGGCGTGAATCCTCAGCTAGGTTCGAGCTCATAATTCTCGATCACAATTCCTAGGGCGAGCAGCGACAGGTTGGAATAAAGTTGCTCACTCCAGCCCTGTCGACCCTTGCTGCCCAGATTTAGATGCTTCCCCAGGATCGCCGATCTGCCAGACGACTTTCTGTTCGTTGATGAGCATCAGGAGGTTGTACTGGGCTTTTTGATTTAGGACTTTGGATGTCGCTCGGCGATACCAATTCGCGGCTTTCTGGTAGTCGCGTTCGACTCCATTTCCCTCGTGATACATCCAGCCCATTTGAAACTGCGCATCGACATGGTCAGCCGCGGCCGCTTTCTCAATGTGAGGGCGCGCGCTTTCCCATGATTCTGGCATGCCGCCGCGCCCCCAGCCAATCATCATGCCGCTCCAATAGGCAGCATCGATGTTGCCGAGTTTTTCTGCCTGACCATACCATTTCATCGCTTCACGATCATCTTGCGGGACCCCGATGCCGGAGGCATACGCGACACCTAGATTGAAGCTCGCGGTCGGCTCGTCCCTAGCCGCTGACTGCCTAAACAGTTCGATTGCGCGCGCTTCGTCCTTCTCGACGTCGCGGCCCGTAATATAGCGAACAGCCATTTCGGTCATGGCAATCGGAGTTTCTTGTTCGGCGAGCGCTGAGAGATCGGCGAAAGGCATTTGCGCAACTTGTTCGACTGTCGGTTGTTGCCCTGCAAGGCCGCGCGACAAAATTCTCACTTCATCGCCGGCACGTTGGGCACAACCCGACAGAATGGCAGCAATCAAAAGGACGGGCCAATCAAGGTGTCGCAAAGTCATATGCAAAAGCTCCTGGGGTGATGACAAGAACCAATAAAGCCCGCGGGCAAGTGATGGGCCGATCAAGTCATGGGCCAATAATATCAATCATGGGCCAGTTTTTGTCGAAGTCTCCGGCCCGTCGCCGACCATGCTGGTCAACTGGTCGCGAAAAGCGTCGCGGACCGCGCGGGCGGTCTCGCGACTGTCGATGATGTACGGAGTCAGCAACACGATTAGCTCGATCCGCGTGCGGCCGCGCGACTGTGTCTTGAACAGGTTCCCGAGCACCGGTACGTCTTTGAGGTATGGGATACCGTTGTCGCCATCACTAAAGTTCTCCGAAATCAATCCGCCAAGAAGAGCTGTTTCGCCATCGTTAAGGGAGAGCTGGGTATTGATCGAGCGTGTGAAAATGGCTGGGCTTTGTACGGTTGAAATTCGGTTGGCCTGTGCCTCGCTCACTTCCTGCGAAACGGTGAGTTCAACACGTTCGCGTGAATTGACGACGGGATTGATCGAGAGCACGACGCCGGTGCTGCGATACTGAACGTCTTGCAGCAATGTGCTGGTTCCTCCGACAGAGCCGTCGGGAGCCGTCTGCTGTGTGGTAATGATCGGGACTTGCGTACCAACTTGTATCGACGCAGCAACTCCGCTGCTGGCGATCACGCGCGGGCTCGACAGGATCGTGACCTTGTTTTGATTTGAAGACGCCGAAAGCCGCGACAGTATTTCACCGCGATCATGAACAAGGCTTACCAAGATCCCTTTATCGGAGCGGATCGCTGTCGAGTTCTGCGCCGGTGTCACGTTGTCGTCGAATCCCAACGCAATGTTCAGATCTTCGCCTTCGTTCAGTGTCACTTCTGCGATCGTCGCCTCGATCAACACCTCCATCGGTGATCGATCCATCTGCTTGGCTAGCGCTCGAAATTGTGAAAACTCTTCAGCCGAGCCCTGGAAAATGATGGCGTTTCGTCCCGAGTCAACGATGATCCGTGCGCCGCTTTCCAGAACGGCGCTCCCGCTGCCGGCCCCGCCCTGTTGTATGCCAGCTTGCTGCGCAAGGCCGCCGGGCCCGCCAGGCGTTGCTAACGACCCTGCAACACCGCGCGCGACTCCCGGAATCGATTGCTGGGCGCCAAGTCCTCCGCCGTATCCGCCGCCACCGAGCAGTTGCGACAAGACCTCCACCAGCCGCGGGGCCGACGAGTTCTCGACCTGAAAGTAAAACATGCCCTGCTTGTTTACGGTCTTGCTTGGTTGGTCGAGTTCTTGAGCCCAGTCGATAACATGCTTCATGGTGTCAGGGCTGGGCGTGAAAACGATCAGCGAGTTGAGCGGAATTATAGGAATGAGTTTGATGGCCAATGTCCCATCGGGGCTTGTGCCGACGATGTAGCCTTCAGCGGTCAAAATGGTGACCAATTGATCGGCGAGTTTTTCGATTGACCAATACACCGGTGTGATCATCTTGCTCTGCGCGCCGGCCATGTGCGGCTGATCGAGCACCTCAATAGTCTCCAGCGCCGCATCGACATCCTCGCGCTGGCCAATGATGATCACGGCGTTGATGATTCCCGCTTGTTGAATTTCGATACGGTTTTTGAGCGCCATGCTCAGCCACTGCATCAGGTACTGGACCTGAATGTTTTTGAGTTGAACGAATTGAAACACGGGCCTTAGGTCGTTCGGCACACTCCGAGACGCACGGGCCGTGACGATGCGCGGCAAGTCCTGTCGCCGATTTGCGCTTTCGACCACGCGGTAAACGCTGTTCTGGTAAACAACGCTGATGCCATAATTCTGCAGAACATCTGTCACCAGTCTGTAGAAATTTTCTGGAGTAATCGGCTCGGCGGTTCGGAGCGTTACGAGCTGCTGCCTTTTCGCCACTGCGTCATCGATCTCAAATGTGACCTTTAGAAGTTCGTTGAAGACTGTGTTGACGAAGGTCGGGAGCGGAATCCCGTCAAACGTCACGCTGATACTTTCACCAGACAGCTTGGGCGGGGTTCCGCTTGAAAAGGGTTCGGCTGTCGCGCGTCCTTGCGGAATTGCGCGCCCGTTCTTGACGGTCATTTCGGCGGGCGTGTCGTCGCCATTGTTCATGATCGACGAGAGATCCGGTCTTTGGTCCGCGGATTTGTCGTAACTGAGCGGCTCGGGAATAGCCGGCGCGCGCATGTCGGTGCAGCCGAGCATTCCGGCGGTGACAAAAAGCATCAGGCAGCTAGTCCTGCGCGCGCGATGATGGATCGGCGCCATGAGGTCGAAGGCCATCGATTCGCTCACTTTTCAATCCTTTCAAACAGTCGCATTTCGCGCCGACTCTCTTCGTGCTCGTAGGCGAGGCTTTCCGGTCCGACGTCCGCGATCTTTTCGCCATTGGGCAATAGGTCGCCGGTGCCGACGAGTTGCGACTTATTGGTCCCGTCGAGCACGATCACGGCCATCAATGTGTCGGCGCGCATAATAGTGCCCATGAATCTCCAGCCGCCCTCGCGCATGGCATTCGGCTCGGGATCGGCGACGGCTGCGGCCGGGGCGACGACGTCATCCGGATTGACCGCGAACAAGTGCGTGTCCGCGGCACGCTGCCGCGCGTCGTTGGCGGCGAACGGCTCCCAAACCGGCACGTCGAGCCGCCCGCTGTCTAATGTCAGCGACGCCGGATCCGCGCCCGACCACGATCCGACAATCCAGCCAACGATGGCAATCGCGGCGAGTCCCGAAGACATGGCCGCCAATGGGCTCCGTAGGAAGAAAGCGCTGAATTTGGCAAGCATTCCGCGTCCGATCACTTCTGCAAGTACGCCGACACGTCCATCTCCATGCGGGCGTTTCGCCCTGTCCGGATGATGAGGCGATCGATCGTCACCAGTTTGTCTTTCTCGGCGATGTCGGCTGCGACGTTAATCGCGCCAGCGGCGCGAAACGTCGAAATGACCTTGGCTGTCATGCGCTCGATCGGCAAATCGGCCCCGTCGCTATCGACGTTTTCAAGCGCCGCACGTGTCATCAGAATTTGCTGAACTTCCACGCCGTGTTGTTGAAGGCTCTCCCGGAGCCACGCCTCGAAACTCGCTTCGGCGAGGCCAGGTGTCGGCGCAGGCCAGAATCGACTTTCGAGACGTGTGCGCAAGTCTTGCGTTTCGATCACACGATTGCGCCATGACGTATCGCTAACCAGGGACGTCAAACGCGCGATTTCGGCCCGCGCTTTGTTCTGACGAGTGACTTCTGTCTCGATTGTCTGCTGAAGGAGCAAGACAAGGCCCAGCCAGGCAAGGGCGCCTGCCGCGATGACCAACACGCGCATGCGGCCCATGGTGGCCCAGTCGGACGTGAGCTGACCCGGGATGCTATTCATCCAGCGCCGGACATCGGAAAGGGTCAGGCCATCCGTCACGTACGTGGTTCCGTGGTTTGGGCCAGATCCATCCTAAGGCGCAAGATAAGGGGCTGAGGTACCGAGCGTTTGCTGACACTCTCGAACATGGGGTCGCCCTCGAACATTTCGATGTATCGGGTCGCCTCAAGTTCGGTCTGAGATTCAAGCGAGATTTCGAGCGCCTCGATGTCGAAGGTCCAATCGACAATTTTTACCGGCGTGTCAGCGAGAACGATACCGACACGGGCGAGGATTTCGAACTGAGTTGGGCGGCGGTCCAAGAGAAGGAGGCGGTCGATGGCGTCGAGGTTGGCAATCATCGAGTCCCGCTCGGCGCGCGCCGAACTGCTTGTCACCATCAATCGCGCCTGTTCGGCGTCCAGTCCTGCGCCGGCAAAGACGACGGCCATCCATTGTGTGGCGAGAAAGATTGGCAGCGCCGCCGCCGCCGCCGCCAGCCAGGCCCTGGAGCGCGGGGTGTCGAACAATTCGAGGGCGTTGTCGAGGGTGGCCATACCCGATGTCCAGGGGGCATCGAGAAGGGGTAACGTGACCTCGGTCGGTCGCGCTGCGTTTTGCGTATCACCGATGTCACGCACGGATCTGAGGAATGCAATCCAGTCTTGGAGCTGCGGCGTTGTCCCCCACCATCTCGAAGTTAGTAGAAAACCGCCGCGCCAAATCTGGCCTTCGATTCCGTCGATGCAGGCAATCAGACGCGTCTCGTTGCTTCCGGGTGCGCGATAAAACGGCTCGGGAATGAACTTGCATCGTGCCGGGTCGTATCCGCCACCGGTCACCATCGTGGCAAGCCGTTCGGCGTCCCATGCGTAGACAGTCGCGCGATGCCCCGACCAGATCGCCGCGCTGCCGGCCGATTTGAAGGGGGTCCAGCGTTGTATGGCGAGAACAAGTGCTTTCTTGAGTTGTTGCGGAGGGAGCGTGGCGGGAAACGCAAATGTCTCGTGGCGCATCAGACCGCGGCTGATAACGACATGAATTTGCTTACCGGGGCGCGGTTGGAATTGGACCTTCTCCTTGCCGAGTAGCAACAGACTCGGGGGAAGGAAAAATTTCTGGCGGGCGCGAATCAGCAGGCGTGCCGCCATCGCGTTGAGGGAGCCGAAGTTCATAGTCGTGCCGCCATGGTTGAGTTCTGCTGAACGGATTGAAGGTCAGAGAATACCTCATCCTGTTGCCGGTCACTGCGTCTTCGAGTTCGACGATCGAACATGGGCCGGGCGAGAAGGCATAGAAAAAAGGCTCTTCGAACAATGTTGTGCCAGCGGCCATCGACACTTCGCGCTGGTTGCGCAAGGCGCGCGTCTGGCGCTGCCTGACGATCTCGCGCGCGCTGTCGAGGCTGAGCCGCGGCAGATTTGCAAGCAGCACCAATTCGGTAGCGGTGTTCGGATTGAATCCGGTCGATTGACAGGTCCCGAGCAGCGGCGATTGGAGATCGGCGCGCCAAATGTCGGTCAAATCGGCCCACCCGAAAATGTCTTTCGCCTGATAAGGGGTCAACATGAGCTGGTTGGGCGGCGGCAGTTTTCCGACGCGCAGATAGTCGCGCGCTTCTGCCCCCGCCAATCGACTGAGATCGTCTTCGTCGATGTAGTCGCGGAGCGTATCTGTCAATCTGTTGCGGACCGATTCCTTGATGTTGAACAACCTCAAGAACGCGTCGATTCGTCCCGGCGCCAGGTCGTTGAGGTTGAGGAGCCCGCGACCGTCGTAAATGCGGATCGAAATCCGCGGGTGAGTTTCGCTGGTCATAGGTCTGCCATCGAAGGCAATCGACCGGTTGGACGAGTAGAGTGCGGCCATGATGGTGTCGATCTGCGAAGGGTCGGGCAACTCGAGGTCGTCGCCGACCTCGAGGCCTGCCGAACTCATCGGCCGGCTCGCAATCAGGTACACCAGCTCGTTGCGCACATCCGACATCGCAAGGTGCGCTTCGGTTTTGTCGCGCAATGCCTGGGCATTGATCGTCGCCTGCGTGATCCAAGCGCCGACCCCGGCTACGACAAGACCCAAGATCGCGGCGATCCAAAGGACGAGCGGGAGGGCAAAGCCGGCCGACCTCGAGCCGCTCGGTCGCGGTCGAATTGATGACTCGATGGTCCATATGGGTGTCGTCGGGTGCAACGTCCTGGAATTAAGATTGCAGCGGTCAAGATTTTTTGAGCTGCCGATCACCCGAGGGTGCTCGCGACTCATCGGCCGAAACTAGTTCGCCTCGCCAGATATACCCAAGTGACATCAGTGTAAGTTGATGAATTTACTTTCATTTTTACAATTTGCCGTCGCGGGCCCAGGAGCGCTGCGACAGCCACGTGAGCACGATGCAGGTTGCAAAAATCAATCATAGATATATCAAATATAACTATGCAATTTAGAATAAAAAGTCATGAGCAACGCATGGTGCCGATGTAAATTTAAGCTTTGAATAACGTTCATCATTTGTTCCTTTTTCCGGTAGGATGCCGTCATCGCTGATCCGATATTTGTGTTTTGGCACGACACGGGGAAAGCCATTGCCGTGCTCGCACAGACCCAAAAAACCTTAAATTTTCCGGCGGTTGAGGGTATTCTGCCGCTTGACTTTTAGCGCTGGAGAGGGTCATATGCGTCAGCGCTGACGGGCGCATCGTCCGGTCGCGTGTCCGCTATTGGACGATATCATTAACACAAAGGGGATCCCAAAGTTATGAACAAATATGCTCTCCATGTAGCCGGCGGCGCGTTGCTTGCGACGACCGCTTTGGCGAGCGGCACGGTACATGCCGCTGTTATCAGAGTGCTGGCGGCGTCGCCGGGTATCGGTGTTGTTACCGCTGGTGCCGAGATCGCCGCTTTATCAGTCCCGGTTTCCGCCAACGCTTTTACGTCGACGGGTTCGGCGATTACGGTTGGTCCCGCGACCATTATCGTCGATACGACGAGCGGTCAAAACTCGTTCGCCGGTACCCAGACTACGATTCAATTGAACGTCACGGGTGCTGAGTTCGCCTCCACCGTACCGGACGTCCGAATTTTTGCGCAGGAAACCACCGCCAGTGGCTCGTTGACGACTATCACGACGGTTGGCGCGGTACCATTCGTCGCCAGCGACCGTATCACGCTCAACAACGTCACTGGCGTGACCTTCGGCGTGTTGGTGTTCAGCGGTGTCCAATTCCGCAATGCTCAGGCCCTTGCGACCGCGGGCAACACGGTGTCGCTGAGTGGCACGATCCTGAACTCTTCAGGCGTTCTCACGATCGAAACCATCACCTCGGCTACCTTCCTGGTCTCGCGTGCTGCTGCTAGCATTCAAGTTAGCTCAGGCGGTGCTGCTTCGATCACGAATACCTCGAGCCCGCAGTTCTCGACGGTGAGCCAAGCAGGCGCGGTGTCCACAAACGTCGTTCTGTCGAACATTAACTTCTCCGATGCAAACACTGGATTTGGCGCGAACCTGTCGACCACCCAGTCCATTGCTGGCTTGATCAGCAACTATGAAGTGAAGCTGACCCATGCCGCGCTGTCTGATCCTGCCACGGCGACGGTGAACTACATCAATGCTGCCCCTGGTACGGGTACTCTCGCTCGTACGCCGGCGCAGTTTGTGTCAGGTTCGGTCAGTTTTACTGTTACTCCGACGGCTGGTGGTGAATCTACCGCTACGCGTACGTTGGCCATCGTGTTCAACGGTTCGACCGCGATCTCGAACGCTTCGGCCGGCACAACGGTGGTTACGCCGACCACGAGGACTGCCGCGACCGGTGTTGCCGCTGGTTCGGGCACTGCGGCTGCGTTGAACCGTGGCGGCATGAACGCCATCGTCAACTTCTTCCAGCCGAGCAATAACAGCATCCAGTCGTTCCTCCGTGTCTCCAACACGGGTACGACCGCGGGCGCTGTGACGGTGACGGTCCGTAACTCGTCAAACGGCACGTCCATCGGCAGCTACGTTTCGAGTTCGGTATCGGCCGGCGGAACGATCCAGATCTCCGGCTCGACGATTGAAGGTCAGTCGACCCCGGTCATCACTCCGGTTGTCGGCGTTCCGTACGATCTCACCGTCAGCGGTGCGATCACCGGCTTTGTCCAGCACATCGGTTTCAACACCGTTTCTGGACAGCTGTCTGATCTGTCGGGCTTCCGTAAGGGCAGCTCGGGCTACAACGACTAGCCTTTGAATCAACCTCACGGTTGATCAAGAAAATTGGGGGAGGATGAGGAAACTCATCCTCCCCCAAGTCTTTTCCGGCACTCTCTTTGCCAAGAGCCTCTTACCAAGAGGTCCACTCGACGCGGCCGGTGTCAGGTTGGGTGAAGCAATGTCCTGTGCGGTAACAGGCGTTTAACTGGATGTCGCGAGTGGCCGCGGGCATCGTCCCGCAGCCAACAAAAAAGCTCCGGCCAGCTGTAACCCCCTACGGCGTCGGTTGACTGGCGGGCTTTACGTCAGGCTCAGTTCAGTTTCCAAGGCGCCCATGCCGAACGGATACCAATATGAAGCGCTTGATACGGCAGGCCAACGTGCGCGCGGCAGAATTGCCGCGCGCGACAAACGCGATGCGTTACGCCTGCTCCATGGCAAGGGTCTCTTCCCGATAACGCTCGCGCCCGAGGCCCAACAGGAAGTAGGCCGAATCAGTCGGCCCATCAGTCATCAGGACTACATCTTAACGCTGAAACAGCTGGCGCTTCTCCTGAATGCTGGCGTGCCTTTGGTCCAATCTGTTGCCACGCTAAAATCTCAGGGCATCCATCCCGGCCTCGAGCGGGCTTTTGCGGATGTCGAAAGACGGCTTCGGTCTGGGGAGAATTTCACCTCGGCGTTTGCCACAGCGCTATCGGGCCTTCCGGCCTATGTCGGTCAACTGGCCGCGGCTGGGGAGGCCATTGGCCGCCTCGGCACGGCGCTCGCCGACGCGGTCAAGCAAATGGAGTACGAGCATCAAGTTCGAATCGAATTTCGTAACGCGTTAACCTACCCGGCTTTTCTGGTCGCTGCCGGGCTGTCGGCTGTACTATTCATATTCATCGTTGTGGTGCCGCGCTTCTCGGCGATGCTCGACAATACCAAACAGAAACTTCCGTTGATCTCATCGATCGTGCTCGAGACCGGCGTGTTCCTGAATCAGCATCTCGTCGCCGTTCTCGTCATCGCCGCGCTCTTCGTCGTCGCGACTGTCCTCGCGAGCCGCGACCCAGCGCTTCGCGCCAAAGCGCGCGAGCTCTTGGCGACCGCGCCGTTGGTCGGTGCCTGGCTTCGCGAATCCGATATGGCGGCGTGGGCATCTTTGCTGTCGACCATGCTCGGCAATGGTGTCGATCTCATCAAGGCGCTCAGTTTGGCACGTGACGGAGTCCGCATCCCTCGGCTCGCAACG
>VGEM01000042.1 GCA_016869315.1 Alphaproteobacteria bacterium
AAGAAGTTGCCCGACTTGGCTTCCAGATTATCGGGCGCGACGAAGGTCGCGATCGGGAGTTTGAACAGCGGGCGGAGTTCCTGATTGGTGTAGCTGCCGATCAGGGTGCCGTCCTTGGTGAAGTAGGTTTCGCGCAAGCGCCCTTCCAGGTAGCCGTCGTGGTCGGAGTTCTGCACGAAGATGTCGCCCTCGCCGCGGAACTGGGTGACGTCGCGGATATTGAGCAGGATGGTCTGGGGCCCGGTCGGATCTTGAATGGAGAGTTGGATAAGACCGTCGTTTGGCGTCTTGAGCCGGCCGCTCGATGTGAATTCGACGGTCGGCGTATTGGAGGTGACCGGCACGGTCGAGAAGTCCCTGCCGATCGACGCGAAATCCATCGTCCACGAATTGTCGCGATTGGCGGTAAACCCGATTGTCAGCGTCCGGGTATTGCCGGCCGCGTCGACGTACGGCTGGCCCACGGCCTGACGACCGACCGAATCGGCCGAGACGTTGGCCTGCAAGCTCATGCGCGTCGTCGCCTTGTGCGCGAAAATCTCGTTGCTGTTGATGGTGATCGGCACCAGCGCCTCGAGGCCGTTTTCCTCGTCGAAATTGCCTTCCGCGTCGGCCTGCCAGCCAAACACATAAGCGCCAGTCGATGTCTTGAGCAGCGCGCCCTGATCGGCCTGACCGTTGTTGTCGCTGTCGGTGCCGAGCGTCACGGCTTCGCCGAAGAAGGCGCCATCGCGGCTGAACTGCCAGGTGCCGGTCGAATCCGGCATGGTGTTGGTCACGAAAAAGCCGCGGCCCTGAATGGCGAGGTCGAGCTTGCGCTCGGTCGAGCGGACGATGCCCTGGCGTTCGACGTCGCGGGTGTCGACCGCATCGACGGTGAAGAATTTCTGCGGCCCGAGGCCCGAGGGGCGAACGTGATTGAGCAGCGTCTGGAAATCGGTGCGCTGGACCTTGTAGCCGTTGGTGTTGACGTTGGCGACGTTGGTCGAAATATTCTGCAGCGCTTGGCTCTGCGCCAGCAGCGCCTGCACCGAGGTATTGAAGGTCGCGCGAATGCTCATTGGTCCTCACCTTCGCCCATGCGCATCCGCACGGGCACACGTATCCCACGGCCTTTAAGATGCAAGCCGCGTGCCAACTGGAAAGTGAGGCGTTTCAATGCGTTGGCTGACGGCGCGGGCTGCAAGGGGTTATCGCTTGCCGATCTGAACCGGCAAGATTTGCCGAGCGCGCGGCTAGGCCCTGGGGGATACCGGATCGCCGGGAACCTGGATGGCCGCGTACTTCTTGAAGTCGAGCGGAAAGTACTTGGTGCGCGCCTTGATCAGGGCCGCTTTCAAGGCGTCTTCGGTCACGGGCTTGGTGATGTAGCCGCTGACGTCAAGTTGCCCGGCCGTCGTCACCGCGAGCGGATGCTTGATGGCGGTCAAAAGAATGAAAGCCGCATCGGGGCGGATCATCTTGAATGCCCCCATCCGCACGTCTTTCAGCAATTGAAGGCCGTTGCCGTTCATCATCTTCAAATCCGAGATGATGCAGTCGAGTCGCTGCCTCAGCGACGACAAAAACGCGAAGGCATTGAGCCCGCTGTCGGCGCGGATGACTGTCTTAACGCCGAAGGACTTCAGCATCGCATCGAGTAGGTCGAGAAAAGCAATGTCGTCGTCGACGATCAGGACGCTGAAGTCGCCCTTGAGAAGTTGGTCGTTGGCGGCGGGTTCGCTTTGCGTGACCATCAGATCAAGCCCGCCAGCGGCGACGACGGATCGGCGTATCGCTTCTTCGGCATACGGCCGGCCAGGTACGCAAGGCGGCCCGCTTCGATGGCGAGCTTCATGGCGCGCGCCATCTTGATCGGATCCTTGGCTTCGGCGATGGCCGTGTTCATCAACACCCCGTCGCAGCCGAGCTCCATCGCGATCGCCGCGTCGGACGCCGTTCCGACGCCGGCATCGACCAGCACCGGCACCTTGCTCTGCTCGATGATCAGCCGAATGTTGACCGGATTCTGGATGCCGAGACCCGAGCCAATCGGCGCCGCCAGCGGCATGATCGCGCAACAGCCGAGGTCTTCGAGTTTCTTGGCGATGATCGGATCGTCGCTGGTGTAGACCATCACTTTGAACCCCTCTTTGATCAGGGTTTCGGCGGCGGCGAGGGTTTCCACCACGTTGGGGAACAGGGTTTTCTGATCGCCGAGCACTTCGAGTTTGACCAGATCCCAGCCGCCCGCCTCGCGCGCGAGGCGCAACGTGCGCACGGCGTCCTGGGCGGAGTAGCAGCCGGCGGTGTTCGGCAGATAGGTGTAGGTCTTGGGGCTGACGAAATCGACCAGCATCGGCTTGCCGGGGTCGGTCACATTGACGCGACGCACGGCGACTGTGACGATCTCGGCGCCGGACGCTTCGATGGCGCGCGCTGTTTCCTCGAAGTCTTTGTACTTCCCTGTGCCGACCAACAGGCGCGAGCGATACTCGCGTCCGGCGACAATGAAGGTGTCCTGCGATACGGCGGTGATTTTGTTCATGGCCCCTCACCCGCCGCCGATGAAGTGAACGATCTCGAGCTTGTCACCGTCGGTCAGCGCTGTGGTGTCGAAGGCGCTCTTTGGCACGATTTCGAGGTTTCGCTCAACCGCCACTTTGCGGCGATCGATGCCGAGCGACGTCAGAAGGGCCGCGACCGAGCCGCCGGCATGAAAGGCACGTGGTTCGCCGTTGACGATGATGTTCATGGTCGCGGACATGACTTCGGAGCCCAATTATGGTGAGCAGGGCGCGGGGATTCAATGCCTGCGAAAGGCAAAAACCCTACCCGTTTCAGTGGGTTGCCCGCCATGGCGGGCTGGTATAAGCCATGATTGAATTGGCTTGAAGCCCCGGCAAACTGACGGCGGAATAACGCGGTGAGCAGGTCCATCCTCGTCCTGAACGGCCCCAATCTGAATTTGCTGGGGACGCGCGAACCCGAGATTTACGGGCGGGCAACGCTTGAGGATATCAAGGCCGCGACAGAAGCCGCAGGCCGGGCGCAAGGCCTCGCCGTCGACTTTCGGCAGAGCAATGACGAAGGCGGCATGGTGTCGGCGATCCAGGGCGCGCGCGGCAGCGCCGCCGGAATTGTCATCAACGCCGCCGCCTACACGCACACGTCGGTTGCCATCCTCGATGCGCTTCTTGCTTGCGGCCTGCCGGTGGTCGAGGTGCATTTATCGAATATCTACAAGCGCGAGGAATTTCGCCACCACAGCTACGTCTCGCGCGCCGCGACCGGCGTGATTTGCGGTTTCGGCGCCAAGGGCTATGTCCTGGCGGTCGAGGCGATGGCCGATATTCTGGCGCGCGGCGGCAAAGCCTGAACGAAACGAATTTTCCAGCGAAAGCACCCCATGACACAGATCGACGGCGACCTCGTTAAGCAACTGGCCGGCATCCTGAACGAAACCGGTCTGACCGAGATCGAGTACGATACCGGCTCGCTCAAGATCCGGGTCGCGAAGTCGGTTTATCAGACGGCGGTGATGGCCGCGCCGATGCCGGCGATGGGCCACGCCGTCGTCGCGGCAGCCGCCGCCGCCGCGCCGAGCGATGCCGCGAACCATCCGGGGTGCATCAAGTCACCGATGGTCGGCGTCGCTTATTTGTCGCCCGAGCCGGGCAAGCCGCCGTTCGTCAAGGTCGGCGATCAAGTGGCCGAAGGCGCGACGCTGCTGTTGATCGAAGCGATGAAAACCTACAATCCGGTCAAGGCACCCAAGGGCGGACGCGTGGCGCAGATCATCGTCGCCGATACCTCGCCGGTCGAATTCGGCGAACCCCTGATCGTCATCGAGTAACGGCCGACCGATGTTCGACAAGGTCCTGATTGCCAATCGCGGTGAGATCGCGCTGCGTGTCCAGCGCGCCTGTCGCGAAATGGGCATCAAGACCGTGGCGGTGCATTCGACCGCCGATTCGGATGCCATGCACGTGCGCCTGGCCGACGAGTCCGTCTGTATCGGCCCGCCACCCGCCAAAGACAGCTACCTCAATAAGGCTGCGCTGATCTCGGCCGCGACCATCACCAACGCCGATGCCATTCACCCGGGCTATGGCTTCCTGTCGGAAAACGCGTCCTTTGCCGAAATGGTGGAGGAGCACGGCATCACCTTCATCGGCCCGTCGCCCGACCACATCCGGATGATGGGCGACAAGGTCGAGGCCAAGGCGACGGCAAAGAAAGCGGGTATTCCGGTCGTGCCCGGATCGGACGGCGGCGTCCCCGATGCCGACGCCGCGGCGGCGCTGGCCGACCAGATCGGCTATCCGGTACTGATCAAGGCGACCGCCGGCGGCGGCGGTCGCGGCATGAAAGTGGCGGAGAGCAAGGACAAGATTCGCGAGGCCTTTCAGGTTGCCTCGACCGAAGCCAAAGCCGCCTTCGGCAACGGCGAAGTGTACATGGAAAAGTACCTCGGCCATCCGCGCCACATCGAGATTCAGGTGCTCGGCGACAAGCACGGCAACGTCGTGCATCTGGGCGAACGGGACTGCTCGTTACAGCGCAAGCATCAAAAGATTTTCGAGGAATGCCCCTCGCCCGCGCTCAACACCAAGCAACGCAGCGAGATCGGCGAGGTCGTGACCTCGGCCATGCGCAAGATCGGCTATCACAACGCCGGCACGGTCGAGTTCCTGTTCGAGGACGGCAAGTTCTACTTCATCGAGATGAACACCCGCCTTCAGGTCGAGCATCCGATCACCGAGATGATTACCGGCCTCGATCTGGTGCGCGAACAGATTCGGGTCGCCGCGGGGCTTGAACTCGGCTTCAGCCAGAAGGACATCGAGTTCCAGGGCTGCGCCATGGAATGCCGCATCAACGCCGAGAACCCGGGTATCTTCGCGCCCTCGCCCGGCAAGATCACGGGTTACCATGCGCCGGGCGGGCGCCGTGTCCGCGTTGACTCGGCGATGTACGCCGGCAGCCGCGTGCCGCCGCACTATGACAGCCTGATCTCGAAGCTGATTGTCCAGGGCACGACGCGGAACGAGTGCATCATGCGCATGCGCCGCGCGCTCCATGAGTATGTGATCGACGGCATTCAGACGACGATCCCGCTGCACCAGGCGGTGCTCGACCAGCAGGCCATCATCGACGGCAATTACGACATCCGCTGGCTGGAAGCGTTCGTCGCCAAGTGGGTGGCCGAACAGAAATAGTTCCGTGAATTATGTGCACTGTCACCGGAATGACGACACCGGAGTGAGAAGCGAGGCACGATGGACATCTCGCCCGAGCTGGCATTGAAAGCCTACGCTTTCGGGGTCTTCCCGATGGCCCGCTCGCGCGAAGACAAATCGGTTGTCTGGGTTCAACCCAAACTTCGCGGCGTGCTGCCGCTCTACGGCTTCCACGCCTCGCGATCGCTGCGCAAGGTGCTCAGGCGGGGCGAATTCACCGTCACCTGCGACACGGCTTTTCATGAGGTGATGGATGGCTGCGCCGAACCGGGCCCGGGCCGGGACGAAACCTGGATCAACGACACGATCGTGCGGCTGTTCACCGAGCTGCATCAGGCCGGCCTCGCCCATAGCATCGAGGTGTGGCGCACCGGCGAACTCGTCGGCGGACTTTACGGCCTGGCGATGGGCGCCGCGTTCTTCGGCGAAAGCATGTTTTCGCGCACCGACAACGCCTCGAAAGTCGCGTTGTGCCATCTGGTCGGAATTCTGCGACGCGGAAACTTCGCGCTGCTGGACGCGCAATTCATGACCGATCATCTGCGGCAATTCGGGGCGATCGAGGTCACGCAGCAGGACTATTTGGGCTTATTGTCGGGCGCGCTCGAGCGCCGCGGCCGGTTTCAAGGTCCGCTCGCACCCGAGGCGCTGCTGGCCGAGCTTTCGCAGGCCAAGACCCAGACGTCGTAAACCGGATCATCCATCGCCGAGAGGTCCGGGCTCGAGGCGAACATCCAGCCTTTGAACACCGGCTCGCGGCTGGTGCCGGCGCCCGCCTTGTCGATCTCGAGAAAAGCCGAGCTTTCGGGCGTTTCCTCCGGCGGCCGCGTCACGCAGCGGCGCGCGACGATACCGATCCGGCCGAATTCGAAGCGCTGACCGACCCGGAGCTTGAGGACCTGCGCCCGCGCCGACACCTTATCGAGCGCGCGAACGACCGCCGTGTCGGTGTCGATGTCGGTGGCAAACGACCAGGTTGACGCAACCATTGTCGCCATCACGACGGATATGAAAGGAGCCGGCGCCATGCGCCTACTGTTCACCAGACGATTCGTCCTTATTTGTGGCGAGAAAGATGATCTCGCCAACCAAATCCTCGAGCGCCTGAAAGTCTTTGGTCTTGGTGATGGCGCCACCCGCAGCAATCCGCTCCGGCGCCCGACCCGGCATCAAATTGACATATTTCCCGCCGAGCAATCCGTCGCTGACGATCATCGCCTCGGTATCGGTCGGCAGCTTGACGTCGCTCGCGATCGACATGGCGATGGTTGCCTCATAGGTCACGGGGTCGAGGCGTTGCCCGGTCACGGTGCCGACGCGAATGCCGCTGATACGAACATCGCTGCCGGTTTCGAGCCCACCGACTTTGAGGAACTTGGCTTCGACGGCATAGCCGCTCACCGCGCCGATATCGGCGCTGGAATAGGCAAACACCATGAACATCGCGGCAATCACCAGCACGACGCCGCCCAGCACGGTCTCGACCGGATTGCGTTTCATTCCGATTTATCCTTTGCCGCCTTTTGCGTCGCCTTGGCCTGCTGCACGATGCGCGACACCAGGTCTTCGATGATGACCGAATCCTGCGTGAACGATATCTTGCCGCCGCGCGCCAGGTTCGATTCGCTGCCGCCGGGCTGCAACTCGATGTATTTCTGGCCGAAGATGCCGTCGGTTTCGACGATCGCGGCGGAGTCTTCGGGCAATGGAAGGTCGCCGGTAAATGTCAGCGTCACCACCGCGCGATAATGATCGTCAAGTTCGAGATGGCTGACCGTGCCAACGTCGACGCCAGCCAGACGGACGGGCGTACCGACCCGAATGCCGTCGACCCGCGCGAAATCCGCGACATAGGACATGGCCGTGTCATCGGCCGCATCGCGCACGCGATTCATGGTCGCGGTCAGTGCAAGAATGGCCGCGCCGGCGAGAAGTGCGAAGACGCCGACCGAGGTTTCGGCGCGCTCGGCCTTATTCATAAGATTGGGCTCATCTCAGGATGGCACCCAGGGCTGGTAATCGCCGCTGGCCCGGTCGCGCTGTCCGCCGCGCTGATCGTGCCCGGGCGGAAGGTAGGCCCCGTCCGTGCCGGTCTGGTTCGGAATGTGCGGCAGTTGCCAGGCACGGGTCGGCGCCGTGATCGGCTCGTCGACGGTGTGATGCAGCCACGCGTGCCACTCGGGCGGCACTTTCGACGCTTCGGCGTCGCCCTTGTAGGCCACCCATCGCTCTTCGCGCACGCCGTCGGCCCGCTTCCGGTTCGAGCGGTAATAGACGTTGCCGTAATTGTCCTCGCCGACCTTCTGGCCGCGAAGTTTGGTGATCAACCAGGTCGCGAAATCCATGCGAAAACTCCGAAACGCGCGCCGCTTGATAACATCATTCCACCGTGAACGCGCTTCAAATCTTGGCACTAGCCTCGATTTCCCACAAGCCTTAAGGTATTCAAAAGATTGCGGTTTTTAGGCCCCGCCAAAGCCTTTGGGACCCCATGTCGCAAGCCTCGACCACGCCGGGCGATCGCACCCTCAATCTGCCGACGGCGATTTGCGTCAGCTTTGGCATCGGCACGGTCGGCGTATCGATCGTCCTCAACACGGTCTCGGTCTACTTCCCGACGTTGATGAGCACGGTGCTCGGCGTGTCGCCGGCGATCGCCGGCCTCCTTCTCACGGGCTCAAAACTCTACGACATCGTCATCGATGTCATCATCGGCGGCGCCAGCGACCGAACCACCTCGCGCTGGGGCCGAAGGCGCCCCTACCTGCTCGCCGGGGCACTCACCTCGTTCGCGTCGCTGCTGGTCATCTTTCTCGTGCCGACGCTCGGGGGCGACATACTGATCGCCTACATGGCGGTGGCGTTGATCATCTACTCCACCGGATACGCCCTCTTCAACGTGCCTTACCTCGCCATGCCGGCCGAGATGACCGACAGCTATCAACAGCGATTGCACCTCGTCTCGTTTCGCACGGCCTTCGTCGGCCTCGGACAGTTGCTCAGTCTCGCGGTCACGGCGGCTTTGATCGAATTCGGCGGCGGCGGCGCGCCGGGCTACCGGCTGATGGGAACGGTGATGGCGTGCATCGCCCTTCTCACCATGCTGATCTGTTTCTGGGGCACGGCCAAAGCACGTACGGTGGCGCCCGGCGAACACGGGCTCGGCTTCAGCTGGGCCGGCCTCAAGTCGCTCGCCGGCAATCGGCCATTGGTCATGCTGATGGGCGCCAAGCTGACGCAGTATCTCGCCTTTGGCATCATGCAACCGGCGAATCTGCTGTTCCTGCTCAATGTGCTCAAGACCGGTTACGCCGGCATGGTCCATCTGTCGGTGGCGCAGAACATTGCCGTGTTCGCCTCGATGCCGATGTGGGTACGGCTGGGGCGACGCTTCGGCAAACGGAACTGCTACATGGCCGCCGTGATGATCATGATACCAGCGTGCCTCAGCTGGTACTGGACCGGCCCCGGTGTCGAGATGTGGGAAATCTGGACTCGCTCGGTCGTGTTTGGAATCGGCTCGGGCGGATCGCTGTTGATGAGCACGTCGATGCTGCCCGATGCCATGCACTACGATCGCCACCGCACCGGTTTGCACCGCGAAGGCGTCGTCGCCAGCCTGTACTGCATCAACGAAAAACTCGGCTTCGCCATCGGCGCGCTGGCGCTGGGCGCCGCGCTCAGCGCCGGCGGCTACATCGCGACGACCGGAGGTCAGATCATCGATCAAGCCCCGGCGGCCATCGAGGCGCTGTTCACGGTCAAGGCCTTTATCCCGGCGCTGGCGCTGTCGTGCGGTCTGGTCATGATCTGGTGCTACAACCTCGACCAGAAGACGCTCGATGCGGCGAGCGCGGCCGCGCGAGCTTAGGGAGAACGTTGTGGCGCCGCCCAACCTTTATGCCAACCGCGACCGCTTCTTCGGCATGACGCGGCCTGAACAGATCCGCCAATTCGAGACCGAGGGATACGTCATTCTGCCCGATGTGCTCGACGCCGAGCTGATCAAGGCCTTCAAGGCTGAACTGAGCACGCTGCCGATGCGGCCTTCGTTCTTCACCGACGCGCCGGCCTTCTCAAAAGTGCCGCCACACACGCATGGACCCATCGCCGCGACTCTGATCGCGCATCCGCCGACGCTCGACTTCATCAACGCGCTGCTGGGCGAAGATCTCGTCTTCATGCACTGCTTCTACATCCTGAGCCATCCCGGCGCGCCCGCGCTCGAACTGCACACCGATTTCCAGCCCTTCGGCTCGACCTACTCGGGCTGGCTCGAAAGTTGTCCGGTCCGGGTCCGGGTCCTTTACTACCTGGACGACACGCGTGACGACCGCTCGGCGCTCAGGATCATTCCGCGCAGCCACATCTGTTTTCACGCCGATGCCCAGCCCTATCGCCGGATGAAAGAGCATCCCGACGAAATCACCATGCCGATCAAGGCGGGAGACGCTTTTGTATTTGCCGTTCGGCTGTTCCATGGCACGGGGCCCAATACTACCTGCGAAACCCGCGGTATGTTGGAGTACGACTACCGCCCGGTATGGGCACGACCCTATGGGCCGGTGCCGGACTGGACGGAAGAAGAACTCAAATTCGTGCCGGCGCATGCGCGACGGCTGGTGCGCAGCCGCAACACGGTGGATTTTGCCTGGGAATTCGACGTCAAGCGTCAGGCGACCGATCACCCTGCCCCGCGCATGACCCCGAGCCGCTGGGACAAATAACGGCGATGTCGGTTCGAGCGTGCGCGCCATCGTCGAACGACATCGATTGGGCCGCATTCGCCACGGCCGCCGAACGCACCGGTTTCGATACTCTGGTTATTGCCGTATCGCCGGGGTTTGACCCGCTGACGGCGGCAGCCTTGATCATGCCGCGGACGCACAGGATCAGGCTCGCACCCGAGGTCGGCGTCGATCGCGGCGAGCCCTTTACTGTGGCGCGCGGATTGGCGGCGCTCGATCATCTAAGCAAGGGCCGACTGACATGGTGCGTGGGCGCGATCACGGACGCAGCGCGGGCGCGGGAGTTCGTCGAGGTGACGCGACGCCTGTGGCAGAGCTGGCAGGCCGACGCGATTTCGTTCGATAAGGCGGACGCGGTTTTTTCCGACCCGGCAAAAGTTGCGCGCATCAATCATCAGGGGACAGCCTTCCAGGTGCGTGGACCCCTCAATACGCCGCGACCGCCGCAGGGCCGGATACCGCTGATGGTCGATGCCGGATCGCCGCTTGCCGATCTCGCCGACATTGTCATCGGGCGCGATGGCGCAACAGTCGAGCGGCGCGCCTTGGGAGACCTGCGGTGAGCCGGCAGATGAGCCTTGGACTGTTTCCGCTCGGCCATGGCCACAACGTCGGCTCGTGGCGAGCTGCTGCCGCGCGGAAAGACGACCTGCTCGGCCTCGATTACTACGTCAACCTCGCGCGCCTGTGCGAACGCGGCACGTTTGACATGATTTTCTTCGCCGAGATTTTGTATTCGTACGAGCAGAACGGCCGGCACTGCGGCCAGCTTGCCTATCCCACCCTCGATCCGGTCGTCCTGATCTCGGCGATTGCGCACGCGACCGAGAACCTTGGACTGGTCGCGACGTATTCGACGACCTACACCGACGCCGACGCCACCGCTGCCAAGTTCGCGACGATCGATCGACTCACGGGAGGTCGCGCCGGCTGGAACATCGTCACCACCGGCGCCGATCAGTCGGCGCATAACTTCAGCCAGCGTGAACACCCGGAACGCGAAGCGCGCTACACCCGCGCACAGGACTATGTCGATCGTGCCCGCGCCTTGTGGCGCGAATGGCCGTCGTCGGCGCAAAAGCGCCCCGTGCTGGTGCAAGCAGGCATGTCGCCCTATGGCCGGGCGTTTGCCGCCACTGTCGCCGAGGTCATGTTCACGGTCTCGCGCACGATCGAGGATGGCCGCAAGTTTCGTGTCGACATCCGCGCTTTGATCGCCGAGAAAGGCCGCGATCCGGACCAGGTCAAGGTGTTGCCGGGCATTGCGCCAATCATCGCTTCGACCGAAGCAGAAGCGAAACGAAAAGAAGACGAATTTTTCGACCTGGTACATCCGCGCATTCAATTGGCCCTGCTGGCCGACCAGTTCGGCATGGATTTTACCGGATACGCATTGGATCAGCCGCTTCCGATCGACGACATCATGAAGGCACCGCATGTTGTGAGCGGCGCGCGCGACCCATCACGCCTGATTCAGAAGATCGATGGACAGATGCCCACACTCGGCGCGTATCTGCGCCAATCAAGCCGCGTGCGGTCGCATCAATCGTTCGTTGGCACGCCGGAGCAGTTTGCCGATCACATGCAGCGTTGGTTCGAGACCGGCGCTTGCGACGGGTTCAATATTCTACCGCCCGTCATCCCCGGTGAATTTGAGACCGTCATCGACCATGTCGTGCCGATCCTTAGAAAACGCGGGCTGTTCCGCAGCGCATATCCCGGCAAGACGCTGCGCGACACGCTCGGCCTCACACCACTTGCCGCCGCATGACGCCGTTTTCGTTCCAACGCGGCTCTCTGACCTTGCGCGGTATTGTCGCAGGTGAGGGCGATCCGCTTGTCATGCTGCACGGCGGCGGGTCGCGCGCCTCGACCTTCACCGCGACCGTTCCGCGGCTGGCGACAACGCGTCGCGTCATCGCCTTCGATCAGCGTGGATTCGGCGATACCGGGGCAGGCCCCGATCATGCGATCACGCACCAGAATTGGGCCGAGGACGTCATTGCGTGCCTCGATCATTTTGGCATCGCGCGGACCGATTTGTGCGGCTGGTCGATGGGCGCGGCGGTGGCGCTCAATGTGGCAAGCCAGTGGCCGGATCGAATCTCGTCGCTCGTTCTGCTCGGTGCGCCGCGCCCCGATCGCCCGATCGACCGAAAAATCTTCGAGAAACGGCTTGCCTTGATCGCAAGTGGCGCTTCGGCGGCGGAGGTCGTCGACGCAACGTTCGGCGCGACGCTTGGCCGCGGATTCAGCCCACTGACGCTGGCGCAGCGACCAGAGGCCATCGCGGCAGTCCGCCGGGAACAGCTCGACCAGAATGTCGCCCTTGCCGCGCGGGTGGTCGATGCCTACTGCAGCCGGCCGGATCTCATGGCTATCGTCGCCAGGGTCATGTGCCCTGTGCACCTGATCGTCGGCGCCGATGACAAGATGTGCGACCTCGAGGGCGCGCGGGTGCTGCAGCGCCACCTGAAGAGCGCGACATTGGCGATTATTCCCGATTGCGGACACTATTACGCGGTCGAGCGGCCCGAGGCCGTGGCGGAGGCGATTCTCAGCGCTTTGGCTGGATGAGTTCGATCCGATAACCGTCCGGGTCCTCGACGATTGCGATCAACGCGCCAGATGCCGCGGCCTTGACCTCGCGCACGATCTTCACGCCAGATGCACGAAGCTGATCGCACGCGGTGGCGACGTCCGCGACTTCGAAGGCGATATCATCGAAGCCGGTACTACGTGGATCGAGCGTCACCCCTGGGCGGCAGCCAAACTCCAACCCTGGCCCGACGAAGACATTGCGGTAGCCGTCGGGGTCGGTGCGATCCGTCTGCACCGTCATGCCCAATCTGCCGCAGTAGAACGCGAGCGTGCGCTCCATGTCGGCGACACGAAGCATGGTGTGCATCAGTGGCGGAGCGTGTGCCAAGACATCGTCACCTTTCATATTCGCATATGCGTAATGGTCACTGGATGACAAAGCAATCATCGCTTGCCCTGTTCGCGCACGCCGGGCGACTATCTGGCCACCACATCCGGCGGAGAGCCCTCATGTCATTTCATCGTCTCACTTGGCTCGGCGCCACGTCGCTTTCGATCGCGATCACGACCGCGGCCATGGCCTAACAGTCGGCAATGCTGGAAGAAATCGTCGTCACTGCGCGTAAGCGTGAGGAAAACCTGTTCGACGTCCCGGTCTCGGTGACGGCAATGAGCCAGTCGCAACTCGACCGTGCCGACATTGACAACCCCGTTGATTTGTCGGCCTTTGTGCCCGGCCTCAACTTTGCCGCCGCCAACGCCGGCACGGACGGCAGGGGCAGCAACCCCAACATCGCGTTCCGAGGCATTCGACAGCAACTTGGCACGCCGTCGACCCAGGTCGGCGCGCTCTTCCGGGACGGCGCCTACATGGGCGGTGGCGCCGGCATCGTGCCGATCGACGATCTGCAACGGGTCGAAGTGATCAAGGGACCGCAGACCGCGTATTTCGGCCGCCATACGTTCTCCGGCGCGATCAACTACATCCCGCGCACCGCCGGCGAGGAAACGTCGGGCAAGGGCGAGGTGTCTTACTCGCCGTCGAGACACGACAGTTTCAAGTTGGCCGCCGCGGCCGGCGTGCCGATGTCCGAGACCATGGGCATCCGGATCAGCGCGTCCTACAAGAAAGACGGCGGCGACTTCGAGTTCGGTGACGGCGAGCCGCTGAACGAGCAGGTGACCCAGGCCATCAGCGGCATGTTCACCGTACGCCCGACCGAAGATTTGAGCCTGCGATTTTCGGGCTATTTCGTCGACGCCGACGACACCTACGTCAACGACTCGATCGGCCCAACCGTGGCGGCCGGCCAGTGCAATCGCACCTTCACCGGCCAATACTTGAACCCGGCGACCGGCGTGCGCACGCCGTTCACGCGCAATCTCGCGCTGCTCACCTTCGCGGAATTCTGCGGGACCTTTCCACGCGGCGACAATATCGTCACGCCGCGCGCCTTGGTGCCAACCGCGGCCATCTCGGTCGGCGGCGATATCAGCGCTGCCTTCAACGAGAACATCTTCATGGGCAAGTACAGTGGCCTGCCCAACCTGCCCGACGCTTTCGGCGGCAACAACAACACGCGCCAGTTCCAGGTCAACGGCGACTACGACATGGGCGGCTACACCTTCAGCTTCATTGCGTCGCACGCTGTGACGGGATCGAGCTACGCGTTCGACCAGAACTTCGGCCTCGCCACGTCTCCGCTGTTGCTGCCGCGCGGCTTTCAGACCTGAATCCGCGAGGCGTACTACGAGGCCCGCATCAGTTCGCCGCAGGATCAGCCGATCCGCTTCCTGGCCGGCATCACCGATTACAGCCAGCTCTACCGCAATGGCGGTACCGGCGGCGTACCCAACATCAACTTCGAGAATAACGGTACGTTCTCGGCGTTCGGCGCTTTCGATTGGGATTTCACCGAGAACATGACGCTCTCGGCCGAAGGGCGCTGGACCGACGACAGCCTGTTCGTGATCTTGAACGGCAATCCGAATCTGGCGCTGCCGAATCCGACGGTCACGGCAAACTCGGGGAACTCGTTCCGAAAATTCATTCCGCGCTTGATCCTGACCTACAAGCCGACCGATACGGCGACGGTCTTCGCCAGCTGGTCCGAGAGCGCGCTGATCGGGTTGCAGACCAACGCCCGCGTGGTTTCCGGACTTGACCCCGTCCTGATCCCGAACCCCGCGATCTTCGGCGACTTCACGCCACCGCAAAAGAATGTCGCCTACGAGCTAGGCTGGAAACAGCAGTTCGAAGGCGCCGCGCTCAGCGCCTCGCTGTTCCAGATGGATTGGAAGAACCAGATCTTCCAGACCACGGTGCTGGCCGGCGTGCTGACCACGCAGCTCGCGCTTCCTGGATCGTCCAAATACAAGGGTATCGAACTTGAAGGCAGCGCATCGCCGACCGATTAGCTCGATCTCCAGGGCGGCCTCACCTATGTCGACAGCGTGCTGACAAATTTCGCGGCGCGATCGACCTTCGAATCCGTCGTGCTCGGATCGGGCAGTCTGTCGGTGGTCTTGGACGGCTATCGCCCGCGCGGCGTGCCGGCGTGGAACGCAAACCTCAGCCTGACCGTTCATGGCGATGTGATGGAGCGTGGCTGGTACGTTCGGGGCGACATGCTCTACGAAGGCGACCGCTACGCCGACAACGAGGAATTCAACCGCGACCCCGGCGCCGCGCGCTACAATTTGCGCGGCGGCCTCGACGTGAACGAGAATTTCACCGTCGAACTTTACGGCAACAACATCACCAACCTGAAACGGCTGCCGGCAATCGCCTTCACCACGGCCGGCGTCGGCGCCAACCGAAAGATTTTCACGGGTCCCCCAACCTTGCGCGAACTCGGTGTCCGGGTTCTCGCCAACTTCTGATATTCAGGGGTGATAGCACCCCCTACCTGTTGATATCTCAGTGGATTTCGGACACCAAACCTATTGATTGGCGGTTGCCGTTTCCATATCTTGTGCCGCCAGGCGCGGCGCCCCACGAGGGGTGGGGTCGCGCCAAAAAAGGTCAAAAAATGCGGTTTTCCCGACGGTTCACGACCGACGGCCGGTCGGCCTATGACGGCCTGACATTCAGGACCGAGACAAGCGAGATCAGGGATCCCGACGGCAAGATCGTCTTTGCCAAGCGCGACGTGACCGTGCCGGCCGACTGGTCGCAGATCGCGGTCGACATCCTGGCGCAGAAGTATTTCCGCCGCGCCGGCGTGCCGGACAAGACCGAAGCGATCACGGAGCCCGATGTCCCGGATTTTCTGTGGCGCAAGCGCTCCGTCGGCGCCACAACCGGCGGCGAGAACGATGCGCGCCAGGTGTTCGACCGCATGGCCGGCGCGTGGGCGTACTGGGGCTGGAAGGCTGGATACTTCGACGCCGACACCGACGCCCGCGCTTACTTCGACGAGATGCGGGCCATGCTGGCGCGCCAGATGGCGGCACCCAACTCGCCGCAGTGGTTCAACACCGGCCTGAATTGGGCCTATGGCATCGATGGCCCGTCGCAGGGTCACTACTACGTCGACTTCAAAACCGGCGCGCTGGCGGCATCGAAGTCGTCTTACGAACGCCCGCAACCGCACGCCTGCTTCATCCAGTCGATCGCCGACGATCTGGTCAATGCCGGCGGGATCATGGACTTGTGGCAGCGCGAGGCGCGGCTGTTCAAATATGGCTCGGGCACCGGCACCAATTTCTCGACGTTGCGCGGCGCCGGTGAGCCGCTGTCCGGCGGCGGTACTTCGTCGGGATTGATGAGCTTCCTCAAGATCGGCGACCGTTCCGCCGGCGCCATCAAGTCGGGCGGCACGACACGACGCGCCGCCAAGATGGTGATCCTCGACGCCGATCACCCCGACATCGAAGAGTTCATCGGCTGGAAGGTGCGCGAGGAGCAAAAGGTGGCCGCCATGGCGGCTGGCTCGCGCCTCGCCCGCCGGCATCTCGCCGCAATCATGCGCGCGTGCCGCGAATGGGACGGCGCCGACGCCGACGGCCGGTTCGATCCCAAGGTCAACAAGTCGCTGCGTCGCGAGATCAGGGCGGCCCGCGCCGTCGAACTACCCGAGAATCTGGTCCGCCGCGCGCTGCAATTGGCGCGGCAGGGACGGAATGCCGTCGATTTTCCGGAACTCGACACCGATTGGGATTCGGAGGCCTACGCCACCGTTTCGGGACAGAATTCGAACAACAGCGTGCGCGTGACCGATGCCTTCATGGCCGCGGTCGAACGTGATGAAGATTGGGCGCTGGTCAATCGGACCAATGGCGCCACGACCAAGACCCTGAAAGCGCGCAAGCTGTGGGATGCGATGGCCGAAGCCGCCTGGCAGTGCGCCGATCCGGGGTTGCAGTTCGATACAACCGTCAATGACTGGCACACCTGCGCGGCGTCGGGGCGCATCAACGCCTCGAACCCGTGCTCGGAGTACATGTTCCTCGATGACACCGCGTGTAACCTGGCCTCGCTCAATCTGATGGCCTTCCGCCGCGCCGACGGCGCGTTCGACGTCGACGGTTTCGTTCATGCCTGCCGGCTATGGACCGTGACGCTGGAAATTTCCGTTCTGATGGCCCAATACCCCTCGGCCGAAATCGCGCAACGCTCGCACAATTTCCGCACCTTGGGCCTCGGCTACGCCAATCTCGGCGCCCTGTTGATGGCGAGCGGCCTTGGCTACGACAGCGCCGAAGGCCGCGCCATCGCCGCCGCCATTACGTCATTGATGAGCGGCACGGCCTACGCAACCTCGGCCGAGATCGCCGAAGAACACGGGGCGTTTCCGGGCCACGCCGAGAACCGCGATCACATGCTGCGCGTCATCGGCAATCATCGCCGTGCCGCCTATGGCCATCACGACGGTTATGACAGTGTCGGCACGCGCCCCATTCCGTTCAGCGCCGCCGATTGCCCCGACGCGACCCTCGCCGCGGCCGCCAAGAAGGCCTGGGACAAGGCCGTCGAACTTGGCCAGGCGCATGGCTTTCGCAACGCGCAGGTGACGGTGATCGCGCCGACCGGCACCATCGGCCTGGTGATGGACTGCGACACCACCGGCGTCGAACCCGACTACGCGCTGGTGAAGTTCAAGACCCTGGCCGGCGGCGGATATTTCAAGATCATCAATCGCACCGTGCCCCCGGCCCTGAAAGCGCTTGGCTACAACGACCGCCACATCAACGAAGTCGTCAGTTACGCCGTTGGACGAGGATCGCTGGTCGGCGCGCCCCGGATCAATGCCGAGAGCCTGCACGATCGCGGCTTCGATGATGCGGCGTTCGAGCGGATCGAAGAGGCGCTCGAGGGCGCGTACGATCTCAAATTCGTCTTCAACAAATACACGCTGGGCGAGGCGTTCTGTCGCGAACGGCTTGGCTTCGCGGAGGATCAGCTCGACGACCCCGGCTTCAACATGCTGGAAGCCCTGGGCTTCACCAAAGCCGACATCGACGCCGCAAATACCTACGTCTGCGGCGCAATGACGCTTGAGGGTGCGCCA
>VGEM01000043.1 GCA_016869315.1 Alphaproteobacteria bacterium
GTGTCCTATTGTTACACCCGCAGGAGACGACGACAATCTTGGGGAGGGGCAGTTTTCATGTCGCAGAATCAACGGCCGTCGGTCGGGCCATATACCGCCACGGCGCTCCAGGTCAGTTGCGTCGCGGTCAACGGCAAATCCAAGGCCGATGCGCACGCCACCATGCTGTCCTCCATCGCCACTTTGAAGGGCGCCATCGCCACCACCGTCGGGTTTACCAAGAGCTTCGCCGGCACCGACACCAAGTTGATCGTGCTGCCCGAATATTTTCTGTCGAGTTTTCCGATGGGCGAGCCGATCCCGGTGTGGAAGGAGATCGGCGCGATCGAGATCGACGGTCCCGAGTACGCGGCGCTCTCGGCCATCGCCCAGGCGCAGAAGTGCTATCTGGCCGGCAATACCTATGAGATCGACCCCAAGTTTCCTGAACTCTATTTCCAGTGCTGCTTTGTCATCGGACCCAACGGCAATGTCGTGCTGCGGTATCGCCGATTGATCTCGCTGTTCGCGCCGTCGCCGTTCGACGTGTGGGACAAATACCTAGACGCCTATGGCCTCGACGGTGTCTTTCCGGTGGCCAAGACCGACATCGGCAATATCGCCTGCGTCGCCTCGGAGGAAATTCTTTATCCCGAGATTTCGCGTGCCTTTGCCTTGCGCGGCGCCGAGATCATTTGTCATTCGACCTCGGAAACCTCATCGCCGCTGATGACGCCGAAAGAGATCTGCCGCCGCGCCCGCGCGGTCGAGAATATGTGCTTCGTCGTCTCGGCGAACACGGCCAAGATCATCGGTACGCCGATGCCGGCCGAGGCCACCGGCGGCATGTCGAAGGTGGTCGATTACAAGGGCAATGTGCTGGCCGAGGCGTACCCCGGGGAATCGTTCTGCGCCAACGCCATTCTCGACATCGACGCGCTCCGCAAATATCGCGCGCTGCCCGGCATGTGCAATTTGCTCTCGCGCCAGCCGCTTGAACTTTATGCTGCGAGTTACGCCGACCGCAGCGCTAGTCCGATGAACTCCTTGCTCGACGGCGGCAAGGTCAAGGTGCCGGATCGCGCCATGTTCGTCAGCCGCCAGGCCGGCGCCATCGCACGCCTGCGCGAAACCGGTGTGTTGTAGGAGAGAGGCCATGACGCCACGCGAGATTGTCGAGAAATTCCTGCGGTCGCTCGAAGCCCGCGACCTGCCGACGGCACAGGCTTTGCTGGCGCCGGGCATGATCATGACCTTTCCCGGCAATCGCAAATTCACGCGCATGGAGGACCTGATCGCCTCATCCAAGAACCGCTACCGCAACGTGCGGAAGACGTTCCAAAAGTGGGACGAGTTCAAAGTCGGTGACGTGACCGTGGTTTATTCGTGCGGTCTTCTCAATGGCGAGTGGCCCGACGGCAGCGCGCTGAAGGACATTCGCTACATCGACCGGTTCGAGATCAAGGACGGTAAGATCGTTGACCAGCAGGTGTGGAACGATCTTGCCGAATTCCGCCCAACCTGAATTGAAGCCGTCGTGATTGAGGACCTCCGCGCCATTGTCGGCCCCGCTGGTCTGCTGATCGGCGCTGACATTGGACCTCGCTATTTGAACACGCGCGGCCGTGGCACGGCGGGTCGCCCGTTGTGCGTCGTTCGGCCCGGGACGCCAGCCGAAGTCTCGCGGGTGATGGCCGCCTGCCACGCACGGAATCAGACCGTCGTCGCCCAGGGCGGGATGACGGGTCTGGTCGGCGGCGGCGCACCGCGTGATGGCGACGTGATCCTATCGACCGAGCGATTGACCAAGATCGAGGCGCTCGATCGCGACGGGTTGACTTTGATGGCCGAAGCCGGCGTCGTGCTGCAAACCGCTCAGGAATTCTGCGCCGATGCCGGGCTCGAACTGCCGCTCGATCTCGGCGCGCGCGGCTCTGCCACCTTGGGCGGGGTCATCTCGACCAACGCCGGCGGCGTGCGCGTCATCCGTCACGGCATGATGCGTGACAACGTGCTCGGCCTCGAAGCCGTCTTGGCCGACGGCACCGTGTTATCGTCGATGAACCGCATGCTCAAGAACAACGCCGGCTACGATTTGAAGCAGTTGTTCATCGGCAGCGAGGGTACCCTCGGCGTTGTCACGCGCGCGGTGATACGTCTCAAGCCGCGCCCCAAAGCGATCGTGACGGCATTCACGGCATCGCGATCGGTTGCCGACGTCGCATCTTTCCTGCGCCATCTCCAGACCGAGATGGGCGCCGAACTCGGCAGTTTCGAAGTGATGTGGCCCGAGTACGATGCCTTCGTGCGCGCGCGTTGCCCTGCGTTGAAACCACCGTTTGCGCCGAATTGCGGTTTCACCGTGCTCTCGGAATTTCTCTGTGGATCGGCCGGCGATGCCGAACCCAGGGTCGAGGCAACATTGGGCGGCGCCTTGAAGCAGGGTTTGATCGACAACGCCGTCATCGCCAAGAACGAACGCGAACGCGCGGCGTTCTGGACGGTGCGCGAAGGCGCGGGCGAGGGGATGCGCACCCTGCTGCCCTATTTCGTCTACGACGTGTCGATGCCGATTGCGGCGATGGAGTCGTTCGGCGATCGCGTCCGCGCCGACATAGCCACGACATATCCGAATTCAACGGTGCTGGTTCTCGGCCACATGGGTGACGGCAATCTGCACGTCGTCGCCGCGGTCGGTTCGGGTGCGGCGGCCGATCATCGTGCCGTCGACGACATCGTATATGGAATCATCCGCGATCTTGACGGTTCGGTTTCGGCCGAGCACGGCATTGGCGTCGAGAAGCGGGACTACCTCGGATGGTCGCGAACGCCGGCCGAAGTCGCAGTCATGCACACACTCAAGGCCGCGCTGGATCCGAAGAACCTGCTCAACCCCGGAAAAGTCCTGTAGCGCCTACTCGCTGTCGGCGCGGTCGCCGATCGGCGCGCAGGTGAGCGCGTGACGGGTGTTGGCGCTTCGATATGGTGCGCCGTCCGCCGGGACCGACATCGACTCGAGAATGTTCCCGGTGCCGCAGGCAATGCGAAGGTCGTCCTCTTCCGGTGTGCCGCGATAGACATAGGTCAAGGACTCACCGCCCGCATCGGCCTTGTAGCAAACGAAGCTGAGATTGCGCGTGGTGCAACGCGCGGCCGATGTGGTGTGGCCCGAGAGCATGCAGTCGCGTTCGATCGCTTCAAGGCCGCGCCCTTGCGAGGCTTCGGTCAGGCCGGTTTCGACACAGGTCGAATCTTCCATTGCCGCATCGAGGTCGCTCGCGCCGGCGAGGTCGATGTCGTCATCGGCCGACTGTTCCGCCGCTCGCAATTCGGCGGCAACTGTCTGAACGTTGTTGGATGCGGCGTCGGCCAAGCGCTCGTCGCGTCCGGTCCGGATCGCGTTCAGCGCGACAACGCGGTCGCTGCCTGTGACGTTGTGCGCATCCTCGGACACTGTGGCGAAGGCGCGGTCGAACGCGCGACCGATGCGCTCGGCATCCGCCGCCAGGTTCGCTTGCGCGGCAGACGCCTGCAGATCGCCCAATGCCGTGAGGGCATCGATGCGGGCATCCCAGTCGCCGTTGCTTTCGATCGTCGCCACTTGCGCCGCTTCGGCGACGGTCATCAAGCGCTGCATGGCGATATCGATCGCACCGACGATGGCCTCAAGCCCGCTTGAACCAGCCGAGAACTTGAGGTCGAGCAATTGGTCGATGCTGTCTTGCGCAGCGCTTCCGCCGGCAGTTTCCGAAGACGCGGTCGCGCGCTCGATCACCGAAAGAAGGCTCGCGCCCGACTGCGTGGCGACATCGGCGGCACCCGAGCGGGTCGCGGCGTCGGTTACGGCGAGAAGCTCGTAGGCGGCGTCCAATCCGTTGACGCCGAACACATTCGCTTGGGCGGCTTCCAGCGCACCCTGCAACCGCGCGCGCTCGGCTGCGGATGCTTTCGGCGAATCAGCGGCCAAGGCATCGAACGTATCGGTGCCGAGGAGCGTCACTGCAAAAATGAAAATCGCTGTTCTGTTCACGGTCATAGCCCCGCCCCATCAGCAGGGACGTTAACGATAACACGGTCGGCGCGATTCGGCCGAGCGGCAACGCTATTCCATCTAACTGTTGCTGATTCGCTACAATCAGGGGAAGGGCGCTAACCCCATGTGGTAAAATGGATTTCGATCCGTCGCGGGCGGTGCATTATGCTGTAACCAACATAAAGCCGGCCGAGATGCTCCACCATCCGGAGCCAGTCGGCACCGCCCAGATCCGCTACTTCGAACCCCAAGGGCGTTGCCAAGGCGGCGACTCGGGCCTTGGCGTCGGCATTGCCACCTGCGATCGGCAAGGAGATCGGGCCGCCGATTTTCTTGGTATCGAACATCACCCCAGCATTCGTCGTGTTGAAGGCCTTGACCACATGAGCTTTCGGCGCTGCCTCCTGGATTTGAAGGGCAATGCAGGTGCCGTCCAAGGGTTCATCGAATTTGCCGTCGCGCAGCATCAGCAGATTGGTGGCATCGATCAGCACCTTTCCGTCGACGTTGCCGAGCGACTTCACCATCTCGACGGCGGCTTTCGTTGTCACCGCGATCAGGATCATATCGCACTTCGCCGCGGCTTCGATCTGGGTCGCCGCGGTGGCGCCGTGTCCGGTTTCGGCTACCAGTGCTTTGACCTTGTCGGCGTCCGGCGCGCGCGACCCGTAAACGATCGTGTGCCCCATCGCCGCCCAGCGTCTGCCGAGCGCGCTGCCGACATTGCCGGTGCCCATCACGGCGATTCTCTCCGGTGTGGCGGCACGCACGGGAGTGACGACGGCTGTCGCCGCCGCAAGGCTAACAAGGTTGCGTCGGTTGAGGGATGTGTTCATCAGAGTCTCCTGTGCGTTTGCCTAAAATGTCATGCCGCGCTTTAGGCGTGGTATCCAGCGCTTTCTATTCGCGGAACAAGACAATACTTCTGGACCCCGCACCCCCGCCTTCGCTCTTCGAGCGTCGTCGGGTCTACAGGCCAGTCGTCCAAAGCTGCGGAGCAGCGACGGTGATCCGCGCGGGGTGACGAACTCGAAACGGGGTCGACTTTGGCTGTGACTACTTTTGGACCGCCGGGCCGGTTTCAAGCGGCAGCGACGCGTCGGCGCCCCATTCGAGCCAGCTGCCGTCGTATATGGCGACATCACGCTTGCCGAGCATGTAGGCGCCCAGTGCAACGGTGCAGGCGGTGACGCCCGAACCGCAGCTGGTCGTGATCGGCTTCGACAGGTCGACGCCGGCTTTGTCGAAGGCGGCTTTGAGCGCGGCGGCGCCTTTCAAAGTCTGCGTTCCTGCATGAAACAGCTGGGCGAATGGCAGGCTGCGGGCGCCGGGAATGTGGCCCGAACGCAACCCGGGGCGCGGTTCGGGCTCGGTGCCCGTGAAGCGGCCGCCTGAGCGGGCATCCAATGTCTGCCAGTCGCGCTTGTCGATGTTGGCCTTCATGGCATCGCGCCGGCGCACGGTGAGCTTGCCGTCGGCGCATGTGAACGTTGTCGAGGGGTATGTCGGCGCGTCCGTCGACAGCGCACGTCCTTCGGCCTTCCACTTGCCGAGCCCGCCATCCATCACGGACACGGCCTCATGGCCGAAATAGCGAAACATCCACCACACGCGCGCGGCCGCGCAGGCGCCGCCCATGTGATCGTAAGCGATGACGTGGTGTTCGTTGCCGATACCGAGGGCACCGACCTTGGCGGCGAAAATTTCTGGCGTCGGGAAAGTGTGATCCTTCTTGCCGGCGGGGTCGGCGATGTCGTTGATGTCGAAGAACGCCGCGCCGGGGACGTGGCCCTCGTTGTACTGCTTGCGCGCGGGGTCGATGCCGCCCGGCACGAAGTACGAAGCATCGACAATGCGAATGTCGGGCGCGGCAAGTCGCGCCGCGAGCCATCCGGTCGAGACCATGGCATCGGTGAAAGCGTAGTCCATCAGCGTCCTCCCGGGACGGACCAGGCCGCCCTGACTTTGTCGCGATTGAGAAAAAACCATTGTGCCGCAATCAGCGTCGCGGCGTTCTGAATTTTTCCGGCGTCGAGTATCGCACGCAACGCGGCTTCGGTGAGCACATGCACCCGGATGTCTTCATGTTCGGCCGCAAGGCCGTGTACGCCACCGGCGCCAACCGACGACACGCGGCCAAGATACAAGTACACCGTCTCGGATGTTCCGCCTGGACTGACGCCGTAGTGCGCGATCGGCCACAAGTCGGTGACCTCGCGTCCGGCTTCCTCAACCGCTTCGCGGCGGCAGACCTCGTCGGGTTTTTCGCCGGGATCGATGATGCCGGCCACCATCTCCAGCATCCATGGGTCGAGCCCGCCGGCCATCGCGCCGACACGGAATTGCTCGCACATGACGAACTCGCAACGGGTGGGGTCATACAGCAACACCGCGGCGGCGTGGCCGCGTTCGAACACTTCGCGGCTCATGGGCGTCGTCCAGCCGCCGGCGAAGGTCCGGTGTTTCAGGACGTAGCGGTCGATGCGGAAGTAGCCCTTGAAGGGCGTCGTCTTTTCGATGATCTCGATTCCGGTCGGCGGTGGCGACGGCATGGCGATGAGTGTGCTAAGACCGGTCAAATTCGACGCTTGATATGGAGCAAGTGGGAAAAAGGCATGGCGGCGCGTAATCGTCAATGGGTTCTGGCTGAACGGCCGGTCGATCGCGCGGTCAGATCGTCCGACTTCAGAATGGTCGAGACGCCGGTGCCGGAGCCAAAGCCGGGCGAGTTTGTTACGCGCGTGATCTATTCGTCGCTGGCGCCGGTGATGCGGTTCTACATGCTCGACGGCGCTGCCGGCGAGAAGCCGCTCGAGATGGGAGAGGTGATGCGCGGCCGCGCTGTCGGCCAGATCGTCGCCTCACGGCATCCCGCGTTCAAAGAAGGCGAGATCGTTCAGGGCAAGATGGGTTGGCAGGAGTACGCAGTCTCGGACGGCTCTCCTTATTGGATGATGTACAAGGTTCATCAGCGCATCGTGCCGGTGTCGACGGCACTTGGCGTTCTCGGCATGACCGGCTTCACGGCCTACTTCGGCCTGTTTGACATCGGCAAGCCTAAAACGTGCGAGATGGTGCTGGTCTCCGGCGCCGCTGGTGGTGTGGGTTCAAGCGTCGGGCAAGTCGCCAAGATTGCCGGCTGCTCCGTGGTCGGCATCGCCGGAGGGCCGGACAAGTGCGCGCTTCTCACATCGAAGCTCGGCTATGACGCCGCCATTGATTACAAGGCCGACGATGTCACGGCTGCGCTCGACCGTCTGTGCCCCAAGGGTATTGACGTGTTCTTCGACAATGTCGGCGGCCCGATCCTCGATGCGGCATTGTCACGGATCAACAAGTATGCGCGCGTGGTGTCGTGCGGCGGCATTTCACAATACATCGCCGGCACCAAGGACCCGTATCCGCTCAAAAATGCCTACCTGATCGGTCGCCTCAATGCCTTGCTGCAAGGTTTCTTCATCTACGACTTTGAGGCTCGCTTCGCCGAAGCCGAGCAGGCCATGGCCGGTTGGATCAAGGACGGCCGGCTCACCTACCAGGAGGACATTCTCGATGGCTTCGAGCGCATGCCAGAAGCGTTGATCCGCCTGTACCAGGGCGCCAATCGCGGCAAGCAATTGGTCCGCGTCAGTGCGGATCCGTTTTGATGGCGCGCGCCGGTATCGAGCGGGCGATCAAACGCGGCGTGGCGCTGGGGTTGACGCGGCGCGAAGCTGGCATCCTCGCGCGCCTGCGCACGCCGGCCGAGGTGCAAGATTTCGTCGATCGCATTCCGATGAACTTCGAGCCCGGCGGCGATACTGTTTTGTCGGTACGCCAGGTGCTGAAGCAGCGCCGCGCGCATTGCATCGAAGGTGCCTTCGTCGCGGCGTGCGCGCTGGCCATGCAGGGGCGCAAACCGCTGTTGATGGACATGCAGGCGATCCCGCTCGACGACGATCACGTCATCACGATCTTTAAGGACCGCGGGCTGTGGGGCGCCGTCTCCAAAAGCAACGCGCCGACGCTGCGCTACCGCGATCCGGTGTATCGCACGCTGCGCGAGCTCGCGATGTCGTACTTCCATGAGTACAGCAAGGATCGCGTCAAGACACTCAAGACCTACTCCGTGCCGATCGATCTCAGCCGCTACGACGTCTCGAAGTGGGTGACCTCCGCCGATTCCTGCTGGGATATGGCCGACTGGGTCGACAAGGTGAAGCACTTCAAGATGGTTCCCGGACCTCGCCGCCTGCGCCTCCGCGACAAGATCGAAGCCGCCGCCGGCAAACTCGAAGAGCATCGCGATCCGCGGAAGAAGAAGTAGTGTTTTTCTCCATCTCCCGGCGGGAGAGGGCCTTTCTGATTGCCGTCACCCACATTCTCGAACAGCATCGCGACCTGACGCAGAAGAGGGGCTGACATGAACATCGCCATCGTCATCTTTGACGGCGCCGAGGAGCTCGACTTCGTCGGTCCTTGGGAAGTGTTCACGATGGTGAATGCGACCTTCAAGATCAAAAAGATCGACAAGGCCGATCAGGTCTACTTCGTGTCCGAGACCGGCGGACAGATCACCTGCGCCAAAGGCATGCGCGTGTTGCCCGATCACAGTTTCGCGACTGCGCCCACGGCCGACGTGATCCTGATCCCGGGTGGACAGGGGACGCGGCGCGAAGTTCAGAACCCGGCGATGCTGAACTGGATTGCGGCGCAGGCCGCCACCTCGAAGTGGGTCACGAGTGTCTGCACGGGCTCCATGGTGCTGGCCGCGGCCGGGCCGGCGCGCGGCAAGCGCATCACCACGCATTGGGGCGCGGTCGAAGAAGTGCGGAAGCGCGGCGATGCGGCTGAAGTCGTGACCGGACAGCGATGGGTCGTGGACGGAAACGTCGTGACCTCGGCCGGCGTCTCCGCCGGGATCGACATGGCCCTCTGGCTGGTGGGACAAATTCATGGCTCGGATATCGGCGCCGTCGTGGTCAAGTTCATGGAATACGACCCCAAACCGCCGTTTCCGTTCGCGCGATAGGGGCGGGCAAGTCCATTTTTTTTCTGTCATTCCGGCGAAGGCCGGAATCCATTGCGTAGAAACCGCGGTTGCCAATCCATGCATGCTGGCTCGGGGGCCGGCATGACGGTGTTTTCAATAGGATTTATCCCTGCGCACAGTAGTCGAGCACAGGTGAGAAGTGATACGCTCCCCGCTCGCAATCAGGGTCTTTCATCATGCTCGATTACCGCCTCAAACAGTCCGGCCGCGCGTCGCTCGATTTTCTGTCGTCCTTCGGCGCTGTCGTGCCGGCGTTGAGCCGCAAGCAGACCGAAGCGCTCAAGGCCAAGGGCCTGACCGACGACGCCAAATTGGCGAACGACATGGACGAACGCGCGGGCCAGATCGAGGGCGCGCTGGAACCCGAAATCGCCTACCGCGTTTCGAATCTGATCGGCGAGTGGCACGCCGAGCATCATGGCCGTATCGCCAAGGAAGCCTTCGAACAGATCGCGCCCGAGCTTCGCCCCGATTTCGAAAAATACGCCAAGGGGGCGACGACGCTGACGCCCAATCCTGACATCGAAGTTCCAAAGTACTGGCGTTATCCGGTGCATCGCACCACCGGCGGCTGGGACGGGCATCCGGACATGGGCTTCATCCATGGCGAGTTGGTGCATCGCTACATCGTCGGCAAGTCGCCGAAACCGCCGGCGGCCGGCAATCTGCCGACGGATATTTATTCCGATCGGCGTAACTTCGCCGGCCGTGCGCCACGACGCGACTATGGCAAGATTCTCGAAATCGGCTGCAGTTCGGGGCCATACACCGAGGCGTTGGCGCAAGTTTTCCCAAGCGCCGAAGTTTGGGCGTGCGACATTTCCATCGCCCAGCTCGAACAGGCGCAGCGCAACGGCAACCACGACGGACGGGCCTGGAAACTGTTCCAGGCCGATGGCCAGAACACCGGCCAGCCCGATGCATCGTTCGATCTGGTCACGTCCTACATCATCCTGCACGAGCTGCCGGTCGAGGTGATCGTCAATATCCTGAAGGAATCATTCCGCGTTCTTAAGCCGGGCGGTGATCTGTTGTTCGGTGACGTCGCGCCCTATGCCGCGATATCGAAGGTCGACGCCTGGCGCACCGACTACATGGCGAAGTTCGGCGGCGAACCGTTCTGGCGTGGCTCGTCGACCATGGACATGATCGGCGAGATGAAAAAGATCGGCTTCGTTGACGTGAAATATGAAGGCACCCCGCCGACCAAGTATCCGTGGATGACCTACGGGCGTAAACCGTGACCAAGCTTTTTCCCGCGAACGTCGAGGCGCGGAAACGAAAAGCACTGAGGCCCGAGGACATCGACCGCCTCGGCGCCGCCATCTGGACGCTGACGAAGGAACTGTGGGTGGTGAAAGACCGCCAGGCCGTGACCGAAGCCGTGCTCAAAGCGCGCGGCATCGACATCACCGCTGACATCGACCGCTACCAGCCGGATCCCGAGGTGGAGAAACACCTTGCGGCTGAGCGGCAGGCGCTGGTCAGGAAGATCACGGAAGAATTGACGGGCGATTATGCGCCGATGATGTGAGGGGACGCGATGAGCGGGTCGAATCGTGCCCCCACCCTCATTCGAATTCCCTCATGTTCCAGGCCGGGTTCGGGTCTGTGGGGGCACGCACTTTTCTCTAAGACAAGTTCAAGCCCCTTATTGAAGGGAACGGGCGCTCGCTGAGGCCGGGAACGTTTCAGGCGGTGTCATCTCCAGGCTGCGTATCAGGTTACGGTTGCCGATAGAGCAAACTCCGGCCGATCCCACGCGCGGGTTTTGAGCACTTCGATCAGCGCGGCTGCCGCATCCCAGGCGTCGACGTGCCGTAGGAACAGCGGTGAGAATCCGAAGCGCATGGTCGTGGGCGCACGAAAGTCGGCCATGACGCCGCGCGCGGCCAGGGCCCAGACGATGCGGGCACCCTCGGCGTGATCGAGCGCGACATGACCGCCGCGTTTGGCGGGATCGCGCGGGCTCGCGACGGCGAGGCCGAAGCCGTCCAGCACCGGATCAAGCGCCGCCAGGAACGTCTCGCCCAGGGTGCCGCATTTTCGGTGCAGGTTCTCCGGCAGGATGTTCGCCACCATGTCGAGCCCCGGCTCGATCGCTGCCATGCTGAGGATCGGCTGGCTGCCGGTCAGCATCTTTGATGTGCCTTCGGCTGGCGCATAGTCGCGATCGAAGGCAAACGGCGCCTTATGCGCCCACCAGCCGGTGATCGGCTGGTGTGCCGCGGCCTGATGCGTGGGCGCGACGTAAATGAACGCCGGGCTGCCGGGTCCGCCGTTGAGATACTTGTAGGTGCAGCCCACCGCGAAGTCGGCTTTTGCCGTGCCGACGTCGACCGGCACTGCGCCGATGCTGTGGCTCAGGTCCCACACCGCAAGTGCGCCGACGTGATGCGCGCGCGCGGTGATCGCGGCCATGTCGAGAATTGCGCTCGTCTTGTAGTGGACATGAGTCAGGACCGTTGCCGCAACCTGCGGGTCGATGGCGGCGAGAAGGCCGTCACTCTCGACAAAGCGGATGGTATGGCCATGGCCGAGCCACGCAGTCAGTCCTTGAACGACATAGTTGTCGGTCGGGAAGTTGCTGCCTTCCATCACGATGACGCGTCGCTCGGGCCTCAGGGCAAGGGCGGCGGCGACCGCTTTGAAGAGGTTCGTGACGACGCCGTCACTGACGACGACGCTGCCGGCCGGCGCGCCAATGATGGGCGCGATCTTGTCGCCGAGGCGCTTCGGCAACGCGGACCAGCCGGCCGTATTCCAACTGGCGGTGAGGTCGCGAGCCCATTCGCGCGCGGCAACGTCGGTGAGGCGCGCCAGCGACGCTTTCGGTAAAGGCCCGAGCGAGTGGCCATTGAGATAGATGTTATCCGAGGGCAGTTCGAACTGCGCGCGGTACCTGGCCAGCGGATCGGCGCGGTCGAGCCCTTCGGCGTGGATACGAGAGGAAGGATTATTTTGGTTACGCATCTCAATGCCTCAACCGAAGCGCATTTCGAATGACTGCGCTTCTGGTCATGCCGCGCTTCAAGCGCGGCATCCAGAGGTTTCTGTTTGCGAACCAATCAAAAAACGCTGGACCCCGCGCCTTCGCGCGGGGTGACGAGAGTATGCGATGGTGCGTAAAGAAAGCCGAATCCGATCCAAAATTTCCGATCTCAACGCGGCTGTGACTTGGTCGCGCCGAGCCCGCCTTTGATTCCGGCGAGCACCAGATTCGGCAGTTTGGCGTTGTCCCACTCTTGTCCCTGGCCGCGCGGCGGTGCGCTGCCGGTGCGGAGCACGATCAGCCGCTGCGACGGTATGATGTAGACCACCTGATTGGCATTGCCGTCGAACAGGTAAAGATCTGACGCGAGATAAGGTTCGCCGTGCAACGTCATCGGGACCTTGCGGTCGGGGTTGGCCGCGCCGCGCCGGTCGGTGTAGTTGCTGGCGACGTAGACGCCGAGCCCATAGAAACGGTTCTCTTTGGTTGGCGTGATCGCCGTGGCGGTGTAGCCGTCGGGCAGCAATCGCTGCCCATTCCAGCGGCCGTCGTCGATGAAAAGCATGGCGAGGCGAAGGAACGACTCGGCCGGCACCATCAGGCAGCAACCGGAGTGTGCCATTCCGCCTGGCCGATTGACCCACACCGCGCCGCCCAGCGCGCCGAGTTTTTTCCAGATTTCCGTCGAGATGAATTCGCCATACCGGCGTCCGGTGGCGCGCTCGATCAGGATGGCGGCCAGTTCGCTGGTGGCGTTGTTGTACTCGTAGCGGGTGCCCGGTTCGTCGACCACCGGATACTCGCGCACAATAATCTCGTCATGGCGCGGGTGCAGATAGGCGCGATTGAGAATGTCGGTCGGGTCCGGCGCCAGGGCCTGGGGCAGATAACCCGTCCGCATGTCGAGGATGTGCCGCACCAGAATCTTGCTGCGCCGCGGGTCGCCCTGCCATTCAGTAATAAAATCCGCCACCGGCTGGTCGAGCGATTTGATCTTGCCGAGGGCGATGGCGCGGCCGACCGCCACGGTGGTCACCGGCTTCGCCAGCGACATCGAGGTCACCGGCATCTCGCGGGCGTGGCCGCCGAAATAGGCCTCGTCCTCGATCAGGCCATCGCGCCAGACGATGAACGCGGATGAATTATTGGCGGCGGCATAGTCGCGCGCGGCGGCGAGCGCTTCGGGCGCGATCGTGCGCCGTCCGGCATCGGCCTGGGGCAGGGGACGCCAGTCAGGATCGCCCGGCACCGGCTCCTGCGGGTCGTAGGCTTCGCTCGGGCTGCTGCGCAGACCGGCACGGCCTTTCTCGAACCGCTCGAGGTAAAGGCGCTCCTCGGCCTCCGAGAACATCAGCGTGCCGGGCACCATGCGATCCGCTTGGCGGGGCAGGGTGCTGCTGCTCTGGGAAAGAGCCGGCGCTGGGGCGGCCAGCAGTAACAGAGTCACAGCCGAAGGGATGAACATGGGGGATGTAGTCATGTGCGCTCCGCGATACTGGTTCCGTCTTCGATAAGGTCGCTCGGGTGGAGCAGAATAGTATCGCCGTCCTTTAGCCCTTCGACAATTTCGGCGTCCAAGGTATTGCGGCTGCCAACCGTTACCTTGCGCAGACGCGCGGTGCCGCCGTCGGCGACGTAGACTGTCCAGTCGGCGCCGGTACGGAACAGCGCGCTGACCGGCACTTTCACGACGCCCTGCTTTTTCTCGATGATGATCCGTGTTTGCACGCGATAGCCGTGCCCGAGCGATTGCCACTGCTCGGGTGGCGACGTGAAATCGATGATGACGTTGACGCGCTGCTCCTCGATGCCAAGCGCCGAAACCTTGGTGAAACCGAACGGCTCGATGCGCTTCACCTTGCCGGCCAGCGGAATCGGGCCGCCCCAATCCTCGATCGACGCGTCGTTGCCAACCTTAATCTTCACCGCATCTGCAGACAGAAGATCGGTGACGATCTCGAGGTCGCGCGGGTCGCCGATTTCGAGAAGCGGCGTCCCCGCGGCAAGCAGAGCCTCGCTCTGCTGCATGCGCTTCAGCAGTTTGCCGTCAACCGGTGCACGTACCGGCACATAATCGATCCGCACATCGCCGCTGCTCCAGCGCCCCGCCATGGCGAGTGCCGCGCGCGATGTATCGAGGTCGGCGCGGCGCTTGACGACGGACGCGGTTGCCTGGGCGAGCTGCGCCTCGGCGGTTTTGATCTGCAGTTTGGCGCGATCGAAAGAGGCCTGCGAGATGTTGCCTTCCTTGAGCAACTGTTCCTGCCGGCGCAGATCGCTCTGGGCGAATTCGAGCTGCGCCGCGGCGCGGGCTTGCTCGGCCTCAGCGAGACGAACACCCGCTTCGGCTTCGGACTTTGAACGCACGTCGAGCAGGGCAGGGTCCTGGGGTTGGAACAGCGCCAGCACCGTTTCGCCGGCAACGACCGGGTCGCCCACTTCAAGTTCGATGCGCTCGACCCGGCCGGCGACGGGCGCGGAGACGATGTAGATCTGCCGGACGCGGGTTTCGCCCTCGTCGTCGATTGACACGACGATGTCGCCTTTCGTCGCCTTTGCGAAGTCGGCGGCAATCGGGGTGGGCCGCAGGGCCCAGGCCAGAAACGCGACCACCGCGACGGTGATCAAGCCGATGGTGCGCGTACGGCGCAGCCAGGGCTTGGGCTTCGAGGTCGAAGAGGTGTCGGACATGGTCTACTCCCGCGTCTTCAAGACCGAAACCAGGTCGAGCTTGTAGACACGCCCGCGAATCAACCAGGCGCAGACGATTCCGCACGCCAGCGTCACGGCGACCGAGATGCCGTAGGTCGCGTCGGTGATGATAAAGGGAAAGTGATACATGTCCGTGGTCAGCATGGGCGACATCAAGACGGCAATGCCATAACCCATCAGGCAGCCGACCGGCAACGCCAGCAGGGTCTGTACGGCCAGTTCACCCAGCAGGATGTAGGCCACTTCGGCGCGGGTGAATCCGAGGACGCGAAGAGAGGCGAGGGCGCGGGCCCGTTCGGAGAACGCAATCCGTGCGCTGTTGTAGGCGACGCCAACGGCGATCAGGCTCGAGAACGCGATATAAAAACCGATCATCACCATCATGGTCTCGTTCAGTGTCTTCTGAAAACTCGCCAGCGCCGCGTCGCGCTGGGCAATGCCGGCCACCGCCGGCATGTTCTTGATGCGGCGGTAGAGTTCGTTCACGTGTGCTTTGTCGGTCAGAACGTGTACGCCAGTCAGCACCGGGCCCTCTTTCATCAGGCGGTTGATGGCGTCGATCCGCATGAACGCGGCAAAGCCCATGTATTGATCGACAATCTGAGTGATCGGCACGACCACCGTGGGTCGCCGCTCCTGCATCACTTCGATGGTCAGCAAATCGCCGAGCTTGACGTCGAGATGATCGGCATAGGCCCGGCTCAGGGCAACGCCACCCTCGGGTGGGTCGATGGGCGCTTGATCCGCGTTCAGGACACGATTGAGATCCGGATTTGGTACAAGGCCGACCAGCGCTGTGCGCTTTTCGAGGTTTCCGTTCCGCAATCGAACCATCACCGCACGCACCGGCTGGGTCGCGAGCACGCCCGGTAACCGTTCGATCTCTTCTTCGACAATGGCGTTACGCGGCTCGACAAAGCTGACGGTCAAGTTCTGGCGTTCGGACTGGCGGAAATAGCCTTCGATCACGACTTTGACTGAATCCAGGAAGAACAGCGACGCGACCAAAAGGGCAACCGAAAAAGCGATGCCGATCACCGTCAACGCGGTGCGGCGCGGCCACCGCGTCACGTGTCGGAAGATCATCCGTGTCGGTTGCGAAATGCCGAACCCGGCGAACCACGCCGCGATGCGGCCCTTGCGATAACGAACCGGTGCCGGCGGCGCCATGGCGACCGCGGGCGAGAGTGCGATCGAGCGCCGGACGGCGCCGGCGCCGCCGATCAACCCCGCCAGCGCCGTCACAAAGAGTGCGATCGCGAGCAATTCCGGCTGAGCGCTGAATTCGGCCAAGGGGAACTTAAAGAACACCGAGTACATGGTGATCATCCCGTCGCCAAACCAGAAGCCGACGGCAATGCCCATCATCAGCCCAAGGCCAATAATGGCGCTGACGAGTTTGGCGTACTGCAGTCCCACGTCCCAGTCAGTGTATCCAAACGCCTTGAGCAGGCCGATTTGCTCACGCTCGGTTTCGACCAGCCGTGTGAGCACGACATTGAGCAGGAACGCGGCGACGCCGAGGAAAATCGGCGGTGCGATCGCGCCCGAGGATTGCATCTGCTTCAATTCGTTGGTGAGGAAGAAATCGGAGATTTGGTCTTTGCGCCCGTGCGCGCCGACACCGCCATAGGGCTTGAGAAGATGATCGAGGGCCGCCAGTACGTCGGCCTCGACCGCGCCATGCAACAGGCTCGCGGTGACGCTGTTGAAGGATTCATCGAGATCGAACGCCGCAGCCAGCGCTTCGCGGCCCATCCACAGAATGCCGTAGCGCAGGTCATCTGGCATGACGGCGCCAGGGGCGAGGGCGTAGATGTATTCCGGCGTCAAGGCGATGCCGACGATGTCGAGCTTTCGCTTCTTGCCATTCAGGATGGCGGAGAAGCCGTCGCCGACCGTGAATCCGTGGGCCATGGCGAAGGCTTCCGACACGACGATCTCGTTGGGTCGGCCATGGGCGGGCACGCGCCCTTCGCGAAGGTCGAAATCGTTGAGCAGCGGCCGGCGACCCTCAGGGACCGAAATGATGCGTCCGCGCGCCGGCTCGGGCAGATTGGCGACATCAAGCGTGACGTCGGCGACGATTCTCGTCTCGATCTGCTGGACGCCGGGAATGGCTTCGAGCTTCGCCTGCAGGCTGTTGGGCGCACGCTTGGCGTTGGCCCACACCTCGGCAAAGCGATAACGATCGTAAAAGCGATCCTTGCTCGACCCCAACGCGGCAAGACAGCCATAGGTGCCGATCAAGAGGCCGATGCCGGCGGCAACCACCGTGGCGATGGCAAAGGCCTGGCCTTTGAGGCGCCAGAGATCGCGAATCAGTTTTCGATTGAGCGCCGACATATCAAGCGACATCGACAGCCGCATCAATGCGGTTCGGAACGACCTCACCACGACAGACTCTCCGGCGGGACCTTTGTTGTGTTCACCTTGATGCTGGCGATCTGGCCGTCGGCAAAGCGGACAACGCGATCTGCCATGTCGGCCATGACGGCATTGTGGGTGATCACGGCCGTCGTCGTGCCGAGTTCGCGGTTGGCTTGGGCGATCGCCCGCAGCACGACAATGCCGGTCTTACTGTCGAGTGCGCCGGTCGGCTCGTCGCATAACAAGACTTCAGGACGTTTGGCGATGGCGCGCGCGATGGCAACGCGTTGCTGTTCGCCGCCCGACAACTGCGCCGGAAAGTGATCGAGCCGGTTGCCGAGCCCGACCATGTCGAGCGCGTCTTCGGGCCGCATCGGATCGCGGGCGATCTCGGTGACGAGAGCGACGTTCTCACGCGCCGTCAGGCTGGGAATGAGGTTGTAGAACTGGAAGACGAAGCCGACATGCTCGCGCCGGAATTCGGTCAGTTGTTCGGCCGAGAACGCGGTGACGTTCTGGTCATGGAAATAAAGCTGGCCGCTGGTCGGCAGATCGAGGCCGCCCAGGATGTTGAGCAGGGTCGACTTGCCGCTGCCGGACGGTCCCAGCAGCACGACGAGCTCGCCCTCGGACATGGTGAGATCGACCCCACGCAGCGCATGAACGGTGGTCTCGCCAGTCTCGTAAACCTTGGTCAGACCCTTGGCGGCAAAGACGACATTGGCGGCCGCGGAGGGTTGCTCATCCACTTG
>VGEM01000044.1 GCA_016869315.1 Alphaproteobacteria bacterium
CGGCCTGCCGATGATGACCCGGCCCGACGGCACGCCGGTGAACGCCGTTTATGGCTTCACCACCATGTTAATGAAGCTGATGGACGATCTCCGCGATGACAGCGTCGAGGAATTGATCGCCGTCGTTTTCGATACCGCGCGCAAAACGTTCCGCAACGAGATCTACGGCGAGTACAAGGCGCACCGTCCGCCGCCGCCCGAGGAACTGATCCCGCAGTTCAGCCTGATCCGCGACGCGACCCGCGCCTTCAACGTACCGGCGCTCGAGGCCGCGGGTTTCGAGGCCGACGACTTGATCGCCACCTACGCCAGACTGGCGGAGCACGCCGGGATCGATGTGGTCGTCGTCTCCGGCGACAAGGATTTGATGCAATTGGTGCGTCCCGGCGTGCGGTTGCGCGATCCGATGAAGAACAAGGATATCGGGCCCGAGCAGGTGAAAGAGAAATTCGGCGTTGGGCCCGAACGGGTGATCGATGTCCAGGCCCTGGCGGGCGATTCAACCGACAACGTGCCCGGCGTACCGGGTATCGGCATCAAGACCGCGGCCGAACTGATCAACCACTACGGCGATCTCGACACGCTACTGAAACGTGCCGGCGAGATCAAACAGCCCAAACGGCGCGAGAATCTGCTGGCCAATGCCGAACTGGCGCGCATCTCGCGGCAACTGGTGACCTTGAAGGACGATGCGCCGACGCCGGCGCCGCTTGAAGACCTGGTTTGGAAGGCACCCGATCAATCCGTGCTGACCGGCTTTCTGGCCGAGCAGAATTTCAAGAGCCTGATCGCCAAATTTGGCGGAGCCATCCCCGCGCCGCCCTCTGGCACGGCCGACAAACCGACCACGAGTCCTGCGACGGCGGCCGCCGCGCCCGCTCCGATGGTTGGGTTGCCGTTCGACGTCGCAAAGTATGAAACAGTGCAAACGGCCGAAACGCTCAAGGCCTGGGTTGCCGCCGCAACGGCCAATGGTTGGGTCGCGGTCGATACCGAGACCGATGGCCTCGACGCCGTGCGCGCCAAACTGGTTGGCGTGTCGCTGTGTATCGAGCCCGGCAAGGCCTGTTATATCCCGCTGCGTCACGGCAGCGCTGGACCCGCGGGCCAGCTCGACCTCGGCGGCGAAAAACCGCCGCCGCAAGTGCCGTTCAAAGACGCCATCGCCGCCTTGAAGCCGCTGCTCGAAGACCCTGCCGTCCTGAAGATTGGCCACAACGTCAAGTACGACGCCCACATCTTCGAGACCGTTGGCATCAGCGTCGCACCGGTCGACGACACCATCGTCATGTCGTTCGTGCTCGATGGCGCCAAGCACGGCCATGGCATGGATGAGCTGGCTCAGATTCACCTCGGCCATGCGACGATCAAATTCTCGGATGTCTGCGGCAGCGGCAAGAGCCAGATCACGTTCGATCGGGTCCCGCTCGATAAGGCGACGCAGTACGCCGCCGAAGACGCCGACGTTACGCGACGGTTTCATCGGCTGCTCAAGCCGCGCCTTCGAGCAGAGTCGCTTCTCACCATCTACGAAGCGCTTGAGCGCCCGCTGATCGGCATCCTCAGGCAGATGGAGCGCAAGGGCGTGCTGGTCGACGCCAAGGTGCTGAAAGCCCTCGGCGACGACTTTGCCAAACGCGCGGCCGACCTGGAACGTGACATCCACAAACTCGCCGGCGAGGAATTCAACGTCGGCTCCCCCAAGCAGTTGGGCGAAATCCTGTTCGAGCGCATGAGCCTCCAGGGCGGCAAGAAGGGCAAAACCGGCGCCTACTCGACGGATGCCAGCGTGCTCGAAGACTTGGCCGCTCAAGGCCACGACCTGCCGGCACGCGTGCTCGACTGGCGTCAGTTGTCCAAACTCAAGAGCACCTACACCGACGCGCTGGTTGCCTGCATCAATCCGGATACGGGGCGCGTGCACACCAGCTTTTCCCAGACCATCGCCTCGACGGGGCGGCTGTCGTCGACCGAGCCCAATCTCCAGAACATTCCCATCCGCACCGAAGACGGCCGAAAGATTCGCACGGCTTTCGTTGCGCGCAAGGGAACCAAGCTGCTCTCCGCCGACTATAGTCAGATCGAACTTCGTCTGGTCGCCCATGTCGCCGACATCAAGGCGATGAAACAGGCTTTCAAGAATGGCGAGGACATTCATGCCGCAACGGCGTCCGCCATGTTCGGCGTGCCGATCAAGGACATGACGCCGGAGCTGCGCCGTCGCGCCAAGGCAATCAACTTCGGAATCATTTACGGCATCTCGGGCTTCGGCCTCGCCCGCAATCTCGGCATCCCGCGCGCCGAGGCTCAGGCTTTTATCGCCGCCTACTTCGACAAGTTTCCCGAAATACAGACCTACATGGACCGCGCCAAGGACGAGGCCAAATCAAGAGGCTTTGTCATGACGCCGTTCGGCCGGCGCTGCTGGGTGCCCGGCATCTCCGACAAGAACCAGGCCGTGCGGAACTTCGCCGAGCGCCAGGCGATCAATGCGCCGATCCAGGGCGGCGCGGCCGACATCATCAAGCAGGCCATGGTTCGTTTGCCGACCGCGCTGCGCGACGCCGGCCTCAAGGCCGACATGCTGTTGCAGGTTCACGATGAACTGGTGTTTGAAGTTCCCGACAGCGAGATCGACGCAACCAAGACCGTCGTCACGAAGGTGATGGAAAGCGCGGCACACTTGTCGGTACCGCTGGTGGTCGACACCGGCGTTGGCGCCAATTGGGGGGAAGCACATTGACGCTCACCGGGGCCTGGACGGAAGCTGTCGTCGTCGTTCGCGATCTTGATCGCTGGATCGCGGCACTGAATCATCTTTTTGGCTGGAAGGTCGAGACGCGCGGTCAGGTCGATCCACGTCTTCTCGCAGCATGGAAACTTCCCAGTGCTGCAAGTGGCGAAGACGTCGTCCTGTTCAATCCGGAGGACCCACCGCGCCGCGTCCGGCTGATGCGGATCGATAACGTTTCTCAGGTCCAAATCCGCTCGAGCGGCAAGGGCTGGGACACGGGCGGCATCTTCTCGCTTCTCACCTATGCACGCGATGTTGATGCAACCTTCGCAAAGGCCCAAGAACTCGGCTGGTCGGCCTACAATGACCCCGTCGATATGCACTTCAGCGGCCGCGTATTACGAAATGTGGTATTGCGCGCCTGGGATGGGGTCAACTTCGGTCTCTATCTCCCCACGACACCGGCGCCGCCCGAGCCGCGCTACGCCCTCGCGGGAATGACGTTCAATGGGCAGCAAATGGTGCGCGACATCGCGGCCGCGCGAAAATTCTGGTGCGATGTGCTCGGTTGGTCGGCGTGGTTCGATGACGTCACGCGATTGACGTGCAACAACTTCGGCATGCCGGAAAATTTCTCCGGACAAATGCCCAAGAACGTGATCATCGCCGCCGGCGGCAAGGATGCAGCCGATGCGTGGGCCTATGGCCAGGTCGAGCTGGTGCAGTGGGACGGATTCACCGGCCGCGACTTCGCGGAGCGCGCGGTGCCGCCGAACCTCGGGATCATGGCGCTGAGAATTCCCGTCACCGACGTACGCGCGAAGGCGGCCGAGATCGTTCGCCGCAGCGGCGTTCTGTTCTCCGAGCCGGCGACGATGACGCTCGCCGGCCGGGGCGATGTCACGTTGCTCGGCACGCGTTCGCCCGATGGCGCGCTCATCGAGTTCGTCGCCCAAGCCTGAGTCGCGGCGCCACACGGGCGGCAAATATGACCCCGCCACAGTTGGCCGGCGGTTGACGCGCGGCGCAAAAAATATTGTTTTGAATCAAACGGTTAGATTGCAATCACGTTTTCGTGCGCCATTCTCCCGCCGCGCCGCGGAGCGATTTCTGCCACAATGTGACCGTGGAATATGCGCGCCCTGAGATCAGAGTTCAAACAAGGAAGGAAGCGCCCCCGTGACTGCTCGCATTGCCCTCGTCGACGACGACCGCAACATCCTGACCTCGGTGTCGATGGTGTTGGAATCCGAGGGCTTCAAAGTGGTGACTTATCGTGACGGCGCCGAGGCCCTGCGTGGCCTCACGACCGATCCCACCGATCTCGCCATTCTCGACATCAAGATGCCGCGCATGGATGGCATCGAGCTGTTGCAGCGCCTGCGCGAAAAAAGCGCGATGCCGGTCATCTTCCTCACCTCGAAGGACGACGAGGTCGATGAACTGCATGGCCTGCGCATGGGCGCCGACGACTACATCAAGAAGCCATTCTCGCAGCGGCTGCTGCTCGAACGCGTGAAGACGGTGCTCCGTCGCAAAGAGTCGAGGGCCGATGCCGGCAATGCGCTGTCGCAAGGCGCCATGACGCGCGGCGAACTGGCGCTCGATCCGGCTCAGCATCTCTGCCTGTGGAAGACCCAGCAGGTCGCGTTGACCGTCACCGAGTTCCTGATCCTTCAGGCCCTCGCCCAACGGCCCGGCCATGTGAAGAGCCGCGACCAACTCATTGATGCCGCCTATGGCGAGCACATGTACGTCGATGACCGCACCATCGACAGCCATATCAAGCGCCTGCGCAAGAAGTTCCGCGAGATCGACAAGGATTTTTCGCATATCGAAACCCTCTACGGTGTCGGCTACAAATACACCGACGCCGCCTGAGGCCCGCCCGCGGGCAGGAACAGCGGCGCCGATCGCGATCAACGATGGTGACCCGATGGTCGGGTCGAAGGGTTGGGCGGCGTGCGTGCGGATCCGGAGCTTCGTCTCGCCTCGGCCGCCAGCGCCGCCGATCCCGAGCGCCGCCTGCTCTCGCCGCTGACCTGGCGCATTCTCGCCGTCAATCTGACGGCGCCGGTCGTTCTGGTCCTCGGCCTTCTGTTCCTCGACGAGTACGAACAAACCCTGGTTGCGGCTGAACTCGACGCGCTCCGCACGCAAGGCGAAATGATCGCGGCTTCGATTGGCGAGAGCGCGATCGTGGTCGAGACCGAGAACGCGGATTTTCCAGTGTTCACGCCGAGCGGCGGCGTTCGCACCGTCGATCAGGCCAGCGCCCGGCAACTCATTCGCCGGCTCGCCGACCTCGCGCAGTTGCGGGCCAGGCTGTTCGACCGTTCGGGCGCCCCGATCGCGGATAGCCGCCTCTTGCGTGGTCCTGGCGGCGAGGTGCAGGTCGTCGATCTGCCCCCGGTGGACGACGGTCCTGTTCTACGCAACCTGCGCAACGCCTATGACGTGGTTGCGACGCGGCTCGGTCGGCAGCCGGATCTTGAGCCCTATGTCGAACAACCGGATGGCAACGGTTCGGCCTATCAGGAGGTTGCGGGCGCCCTGGACTCTGGCGAGATCGGCGATGCCGTGCGCCGCCGAGCCGATGGCCAGAAAATTCTGACCGTCGCCGTTCCCGTTCAATTCTACAAGCAGATGGTCGGCGCCGTGCTTGTCTCGCGCGACGGCCGAAATATCGATCAACGCCTGTTCGACGTGCGCCGGTCGATCCTGGTGCTGTTCGGTTGGGTGCTCGGCCTCTCGATTCTGACGTCGGCCTACCTCGCCGGCACGATCGGCCGTCCGCTCCGCGTGCTGGCCGAAGCCGCCCAACGCATTCGCCACAGCAAGAACCGGCGCAGTCCATTGCCCGATTTGAGCCGTCGCCGCGACGAAATCGGCGAGCTGTCGGCAGCGCTCGGCGAGATGACTCAATCGTTGTGGACGCGCCTCGACGCCATTGAACAATTTGCCGCCGACGTCGCCCACGAAATCAAGAACCCCCTCACCAGCTTGCGGAGCGCGGTCGAAACCGTCGCCCGGGTCAAGGATCCCGAACAGCAGAAAAAATTGATGTCGATCATCCTCGACGATGTCGGTCGACTCAACCGCTTGATCTCCGACATTTCCGACGCCTCGCGATTGGACGCCGAACTGTCGCGGGCGGAGATGTCGTCTGTCCCGCTGATCCGCGTGCTTAAGGCGCTTGCGGAAATGCAGAATGCGACCGACGACACCGCCGCTCCGCGGGTAACGGTGATCGGTCCGGATAGCGACGAGCTTGAGGTCGACGGCCTTGAAGGCCGGCTCGCGCAGGTCTTCCGCAATCTGATCGGCAATGCGGTGTCCTTCAGTCCGCCACAAGGCCGCATCACCGTTCGCGCGGCACGCGGCGAACGCTCGGTTAGGATTGATGTCGATGATGAAGGCCCCGGCATTCCGCCGGGCAAGGAGCAGGCGATCTTCGATCGTTTTTATTCCGAGCGGCCGACGGGCGAGAAATTCGGCACCCATTCCGGACTCGGGCTCTCGATCTCGAAGCAAATCGTCGCCGCCCATCACGGTACGATCTCGGCCAAAAACCGCCGTGACGACGAACCGGGCCAGCGTGGCGCGCGCTTCACGGTGATATTGCCGACGTGAATTGGCTTACCGGCGCGAATTGTCGGAATTGACAGCGGCGACCGTCCAGCGCACCTATGCGCCGTTCAATCGACGGGACTTACATCATGTTGACGCCGCCAGCTCACACCCGACTCAAGGATCCAAGCCTCCTCAAGTCACAAGCCTACATCAATGGCGCTTGGGTCAATGCCGACAAGGGCGGCACCCTGTCCGTCACCAACCCCGCCGACGGCTCGCAAGTGACCGCCGTGCCCGACATGGGCACCGCCGAGACCCGGCGCGCGATCGAGGCCGCCGACGCCGCGGGGCCCGCCTGGCGCGCGCGCACCGGGAAAGAGCGCGCCGCAATTCTGAGGCGCTGGTTCGATCTTTTGATGGCGAACCAGGATGACATCGGGACCATTCTCACAATGGAGCAAGGCAAGCCGCTCGCCGAAGGTAAGGGCGAGATTGCCTATGGCGCGAGTTTCATCGAGTGGTTCGGCGAAGAAGCAAAGCGTGTCTATGGCGACGTGATTCCCACCTTTGCCGCCGGCAAGCGGATCGTGACCTTCAAGCAGCCGATCGGCGTGGTGGCCGCCGTAACGCCGTGGAATTTTCCTTGCGCCATGATCGCGCGGAAAGCCGGCCCCGCCCTCGCGGCCGGATGCACCTTCGTGGTCAAGCCGGCGAAGCAAACCCCCCTCACCGCGCTCGCCATGGCCGAGCTTGCGGCCCGGGCCGGCGTCCCGGCCGGCGTGCTGAATGTCGTTACGGGGAACAGCGCCTCTGCCATCGGCAAGGAGCTGACCGAGAATCCGCTCGTGCGAAAATTTACCTTCACCGGCTCGACCGAGATCGGCAAGCTTCTGATGCGACAGTGCGCATCCACCGTCAAGAAAGTCTCGCTTGAACTCGGCGGCAACGCACCGTTCATCGTGTTCGACGACGCCGATCTCGACGCTGCCGTTCAAGGCATGATGGCGTCCAAGTATCGCAACACGGGCCAAACCTGCGTCTGCGCCAACCGCATCCTGGTTCAGGATTCGGTCCATGATGCCTTCGCCGCCAAACTGACGGCCGCCGTCAACGCTCTCAAAGTCGGCGACGGTCTCACGCCGGGCGTGCAGCAGGGACCGCTGATCGACAAGGCGGCAATCGACAAGGTGGAGGAGCTGGTCGCCGATGCCTTGGCGCACGGCGCCAAGGTGATCACCGGCGGCGCGCGCCATTCCTTGGGCGGCACATTCTATCAGCCGACCGTGCTCACCGGCGTGACGACCAACATGAAGATCTCCAATGAAGAAATCTTTGGTCCGGTCGCAACATTGCATCGCTTCACGACCGAAGCCGACGCAATCCGTATTGCCAACGCGACCGAGTATGGCCTTGCCGCCTATTTCTACGCGCGCGATCTGGGCCGCGTCTGGCGCGTGGCCGAGGCGCTCGACTGCGGCATCGTCGGAGTCAACGAGGGAATCATTTCTACTGAAGTAGCGCCGTTCGGCGGCGTCAAGGAATCAGGCATCGGTCGCGAGGGCTCGAAGTACGGTATCGAGGAATATCTCGAAATCAAATACGTGCTGATGGGCGGTCTGGGGACGATCTAGACCGTGACCGACAGCACGAACGCGAGCAGCAGCGGCAGGGTCGCGAACGACATCACGGTCGAGACCAGCACGACACCCGCCACTTCGCCCGGTTGATTGTAGTAGCGCAGCGCGAACATATAGTTGAACACGGCGGGCGGCATCGACGCCTGGATCAGCACGACCCCGCGCTCGGGCCCTTCGAGCCCGAGCGCAGCCGTCACCAGATACGCAAACGCAAATCCGCCAGCCAAGCGGATAACCGACACGACGAGGCTACGTCGAAGATCGGCGATTTTCAGACTGGCAAGTGAGATGCCAAGCGAGAGCATCATCAACGGCAGCACGATCCCGCCCAGCACGTCCGCGGTATTCATCGCCCAGTTCGGCAGATTGGTTTTGGTCGCGAGCAGGATGACCGCGAGCAACACGGCCCACGCCACCGGATCGCGCGCCAAGACCTTGGCGTTAAAATTGCCGCGGGCGATGCCTTGGCCGATACTGAATTGCATCAGGGCGTTGCAGGTGAAGTAGGTGATCGCCAGCGCGAGTCCGGCGTCGCCGAAGGCAAACAGGCAAAGCGGCAGTCCCATGTTGCCTGCGTTCGGAAAAATCATCGCCGGCAAGTATACGCGCACGGGGAGACGCAGCGCCTTGAGGGCGAGGCCGGACGTCAAGGCCATGGCGGCAGTTATCAAGACGGCGGCGAGGGCGATATGTCCCATGGCGGTGAGATCGGGGCGCTCGGCGAGAAGCTTTGACACCAACAGGCACGGCGTACCGAGCGTGACGACCAGCGCCGAGACCATGTCGGTATGAAACGGCTGTCCCGCGCGCCGCCATCCAAAACCGATCATGGCAATGATCAGAACCGGGGCGATAATGGCGAGAATGTTGAGAAACATTGAGACGGAAGTGCCGGAACAAGATGTCGCGGTCGCGAACAGGCGGATCGATTGACAATAGCATACCCCATCGCCACCCTCGGGCGATGATTCAGATTCATGCGAATTGCGTGGCCATTGACGGCCGGGGCGTTTTGATCCGCGGGCCTTCGGGGGCCGGAAAGTCGGACTTGACGCTTCGCTTGATCGATCAAGGCGCCGCGTTGGTGGCCGATGACTATTGCGAGGTCTCGACCGGCGACGACGCGGCCACGGCGACACCGCCCCACCGCATCGCCGGCCTGCTTGAGGTTCGGGGCATCGGGATCGTGGCGGTTCCGCACCTCGCGCGATGCCAACTTGCCCTGGTCGTCGATCTCATTCCGCATGACGGAATTCCCCGCATTCCGGAACGTACCATGACCTCGATTGCCGGCATCGAGTTGCCGTGGATCGCCGTCGATCCAACCGCCGTTTCGGCCTGCGAAAGGGTTCGTGCCGCGCTTCGCTACGGCCGCATCGGGGCCGATCGTGTCTTGTCCGAGGCCCGGCGCGCATGAGCGAGTCCACGCAATCCGACACGACCCCACAACTCGTTGTCGTCACGGGCATGTCCGGCGCCGGCAAAAGCTCGGCGTTACATGCGTTGGAGGATATCGGCTTCGAATCGGTCGACAATCTTCCGGTCGCTTTGCTGCATGCGGTGGTGGTGGCCGGCGACGAGCGTTCGATCGCCGTCGGGATCGACGTCCGCACCCGCGGCTTCGACGCCCGCCATATCATGTCGGCCATCGAGGCCCTCAAGCAGCACACGCGCCTCTCGGTCCAACTCTTGTTTCTGGACTGCGACTCGGATGTTCTGGCGCAACGCTATACCGAAAGCCGGCGTCCTCACCCGCTGGCGGAAGATCTGCCGCTGGCCGATGCGCTCGAGCTTGAACGAACCCTGCTGCAGCCACTGCGCGCCAACGTCGATTTGCTGGTCGACACAACTCACCTCGCCCCTGCCGACCTGAAACGTATCGTTCAAGGCCGCTTCGAGCGTGGCGCGCACCGGCACATGAGAATCTTCCTGATGTCGTTCGCCTATCGAAAAGGATTGCCGCGTGACGCCGATCTCGTGCTCGACGTTCGCTTCCTCCGCAATCCGCACTATCAGCCGGACTTGCGCCCGTTGACCGGGCTCGACCCGGGTGTTGGCGCTTATATCGAGCAGGATCCGGCGGCGAGCGTTTTTCTCGAGCGAAGCGAAGCGTTGATCGATCCTCTGATTCCGCTTTACGAACGCGAGGGCAAGAGCTACCTGACCATCGCGGTCGGTTGTACGGGTGGTAAACACCGCTCGGTATTTATGGTCGAGCGCTTGAAGGCCTGGATGGCGGAACGCGGTTATGCGGTCGAAGTCCGCCATCGCGACATGCCGCCGGCCAGCGGGTCATAAGGGGCGCCGTCGCGGCGACAGAGCGCAATGTCCAAGGGTTCAAGTTTGATTGGAGTCGTGCTGGTCACCCATGGCCGCCTCGCGATCGAAATGGTCGCGGCGCTGGAGCACGTCGTTGGTCCACAGGCCCGCATCGCCACCGTATGCATCGGGCCCGACGACGACATGGAGCGGCGGCGCGATGACATCCAAAAGGCTGTTGCCTCCGTCGAGTCCGGCGCAGGTGTGGTTGTTCTGACAGACATGTTCGGCGGCACGCCGTCCAATCTCGCCATCTCGATCATGGAGGCTGGCAAGGTCGAGGTTATTGCCGGCGTCAATCTGCCGATGCTGATCAAATTGGCGTCGGCGCGAGGATCGGAGTCTCTCGCGGCCGCCGTTACACAGGCGCAAGAGGCCGGCCGCAAGTACATCAACGTCGCCTCTGCGCTCCTCGGTCATGGCAAGTGAGTGCCGCAGTTCATGACTGAAAACCCGATCCGTCGCAGCGCCGAGATTGTCAATAGCAAGGGATTGCACGCCCGCGCCGCGGCAAAGTTTTGCAAGGTATCTCAGCAATTCGACGCCGAGATCATGGTGTCGCGCAACGGCACCGAAGTGTCGGGCAGCTCGATTATGGGACTGATGATGTTGGCGGCGGCGCCCGGTACAAGCATCGACATCGCGGCAAGCGGCGCCGATGCGGCAAAAGCCCTCGACGCCCTATGTCGCCTCGTGGCGGATAAGTTCGATGAAGAATAAGCGCTCGCGCGAACCCGAACGCGTGTTCACCGGCCTCGCGGCGGCGGCCGGAGTCGGCACCGGCCGTGTTTATCTCTATGAATCGGCATCGGACATGCGGGTTCAGGAGGTCCGGATTCCCACCTCCAAGGTTCGCTTCGAACAGCATCGCATTCTCGAGGCTGCTGCGCGGGCGTCCGACCGTGTTGAGGGGCTGCAGAACGAAGCCCGCAAGCTATCCGGCCCGGCCGGCGAGGAAATCGGATATCTGCTCGATGCCTATCAACAGATGCTGAGCGGTTCGCGACTCATCAGAGGGGTGCAGAAACGCATTGCCACCGAACACATCAACGCCGAGGCGGCGGTGATGAAGGAAGTGGGCCTGATGGCGGAAGCGTTCGCTTCAATGGAAGACACTTACCTGGCGGCGCGCATTGATGACGTCCGAGAAGTTGGGCGGCGCCTGGTCGAAGCGCTGACGGGCGAGACCGACGAGCCGCTCGATCGCATGCCGCAAAACTCGGTTGTGGTCGCGAGACAGTTCTCCCCGGCCGACACGGCACAACTCGATCCGAACATTGTTTCCGGCCTCGTCACCACGGTCGGCGGCGTCGAGAGCCACACCGCGATCGTTGCACGTTCGCTTGGATTGCCGGCGGTCATCGTCGAGCCGGAATTCCTGAACATCGCCCGCAATGGCGATGAGATCATCATCGACGGGTCGGTCGGCGCCGTCATCCTGCGTCCGACCGCCGCGACACGGGCACGTTATCGCCGCATCCGATCGTCGCTCGCCAAGGACCAACGCGCTCTCTTGAAGATCAAGTCGGTGCCGGCCGTGACGCGCGACGGCTTCGCCATCAAGCTGCTTGCCAACATCGAGCTTCCGACCGAGGCCGATGCCGCGGTCGACGCCGGTGCGGAAGGCATTGGCTTGTTTCGTAGCGAGTTCATGTTCATGAACCGCGATACGCTGCCAAGCGAGCAGGAGCAGTTTGAGGCCATCAGCCGCGTCATCAAGGACATGAACGGCCGGACAGTGACGATTCGCACGCTTGACGTCGGGGCCGACAAGCTGGGGCACGCGCTTGGCCTCAAGCCCGGACCCAACCCTGCGCTCGGGTTGCGTGCGATTCGATTTTCGTTGAGCAAGCGCCGGCTGTTCCTCACTCAGCTGTCCGCGATCCTGCGCGCCGCGGCCTTGGGGCCGGTCCGCATCCTGCTGCCGATGGTTTGCACAGTCGAAGAAGTCCGCGAAGTTCGCAAAGTACTCATCAAGGTCGCCTCGCGATTGAAGCGAAGTGGCGTGAAGATTCCGGACCAGCTGCCGCCGCTCGGGGTCATGATCGAAATCCCCGGGGCCGCACTTGCGGCCGATGCGCTTGCCGCCGAGTCCGACTTCTTTGCGATCGGCACCAATGACCTCACGCAGTACACGCTCGCGATCGATCGCGCCGATGAGCAGGTTGCGTACCTCTACAACCCGATTCACCCGGCCGTCCTGCGCCTCATTCAGTTCTCGGCCGAGGCCGCGGCGTCGGCTGGAATTCCGGTTTCGGTCTGCGGTGAGGTGGCGGGCGACGATCGCATGACGCCGCTGTTGCTCGGTTTCGGCATATCGGAACTGTCGATGGCGCCGGCGCACATATTGAAGGTCAAGAAGCGCATCCTCGAGCTCAATCTGTCTGCAATTTCAGGCCGGGTGCGCCGCGTGACATCGGAGTCCGATCCGGCGCGCCTCAAGTCTCTGGTCGCTGAATTCGCCGAAAGCTGACGATTTTGTCAGCACGCCTCAGTTGCAGCAGAGGCGGCCGGTCTGGTATACGCCGCGCACAATTTTGATCCCCCCACGCCTTCCCCCCTGATTTCGCGAGAGGAATTACGCCATGGCCGCGCCCGACTATCATGTGAAAGACATCAAAGACGCCGCCTTTGGCCGCAAAGAGATAGCCATCGCCGAAACCGAAATGCCGGGCCTGATGGCGATCCGCGCCGAGTATGGCCCCAAGCAGCCGTTGAAAGGCGCCCGCGTCGCCGGCTCGCTGCACATGACCATTCAAACCGCCGTGCTCATCGAAACCTTGAAGGCGCTTGGCGCCGATATTCGCTGGGCCTCGTGCAACATCTTCTCGACCCAAGACCATGCAGCGGCGGCGATTGCCGCCGTAGGCACACCGGTGTTCGCCTACAAGGGCGAGACCCTCGAAGAGTATTGGGACTATACCCACCGCATCTTCGAGTGGGCCGACGGCGGCACGCCGAACATGATTCTCGATGACGGCGGCGACGCGACATTGCTGATCGTTCTCGGCAGCCAGGCCGAGAAGAACCCGAGCGTGATTTTAAAGCCGGCTAACGAGGAAGAAACCGTCCTCTTCAACGCCATCAAAAAGCGCAACGCCGAGAAACCCGGCTGGTATTCAAAGGTCCTTGCCAATATTCGTGGCGTCAGCGAGGAAACGACCACCGGCGTTCATCGCCTCTATCAAATGGCCAAAGACCGCCGCCTTCCGTTCCCGGCCTTCAACGTCAACGACAGCGTCACCAAGTCGAAGTTCGACAATATCTATGGCTGCCGCGAGAGCCTGGTCGACGGCATCCGCCGCGCCACCGATGTGATGATGGCCGGCAAGGTCGCAATGGTGAACGGCTTCGGCGACGTTGGCAAAGGCTCGGCGGCGAGCCTGCGTCAGGCCGGTTGCCGCGTCATGGTCGCCGAGGTCGATCCGATCTGTGCGCTTCAAGCCGCCATGGAAGGCTACCAAGTCATCACCATGGACGATGCCGCGCCGCAGGCCGACATTTTCGTGACGGCGACCGGCAATCTCGACGTCATCACGGTCGAGCACATGCGCAAGATGAAAGACCGCGCCATCGTCTGCAACATCGGCCACTTCGACACCGAGATTCAGGTCGAAGCGCTCAAGAACTACAAGTGGCACAACGTGAAGCCGCAGGTGGACGAGATCGAGTTCCCCGACGGCAAGCGCATTCTCCTCCTCGCCGAGGGCCGATTGGTGAACCTAGGCTGCGCCACGGGGCATCCGAGCTTCGTGATGAGCGCTTCTTTCAGCAACCAGGTGCTGGCGCAAATCGAGCTGTGGACCAACAACGCCAAGTACGACAAGAAAGTCTACGTGCTGCCAAAACACCTCGACGAAAAGGTCGCCGAGTTTCATTTGGCAAAGGTCGGCGCCAAGCTGACCAAACTCTCGGCCAAGCAGGCAAGCTACATCGGCGTCGGCGCCCATGGGCCGTTCAAGCCGGAAACGTACCGGTATTGATGCTTGGAGTCTGGGTCCTGGCTTACGCCAGGACGACAGACGAGGACGATGCGTCGCCCTGGCGAAAGCCAGGGCCCATCTACTTAAGAACGATCAATTCCTGCTCTTGTCGACCAGCTTCTTTTTCTTGAGCCACGGCATCATGTCGCGGAGCTTGCGACCAACGTCCTCGATCGGATGTTCGGCCCAGTTGCGACGCATGGCCTTGAAGCTGGGCTGGCCGGCTTTGCATTCGGTCATCCAGTTAGCGACAAAGCGACCGGCTTGAATGTCGCCCAGGATCTTCTTCATTTCGCCCTTTGTCTGGTCCGTGATCAGTCGCGGGCCCGAGGTGTAGTCGCCGTACTCGGCGGTGTTTGAGATCGAATAGCGCATGTCGGCCATGCCGCCCTCGTAGATCAGATCGACGATCAGCTTCACCTCATGCAGGCACTCGAAGTAGGCCATTTCGGGGGCGTAGCCGGCCTCGACCAGGGTTTCGAACCCGGCGCGGATCAAATGGCTCAAGCCCCCGCACAGCACCGCCTGCTCGCCGAACAGATCGGTCTCGCATTCTTCACGGAACGTTGTTTCGATGATCCCGGCGCGGCCACCACCGATCGCCGAGGCATATGACAGCGCGAGTTCCTTGGCATTGCCGGTGGCGTTTTGCGCCATCGCGACCAAGCACGGCACGCCGGCGCCGCGCTGATATTCCGAACGCACGGTGTGGCCCGGGCCCTTTGGCGCGATCATGAACACGTCGAGATCGGGCCTGGGCTCGATCAGGCGGAAGTGAATGTTGAGGCCGTGGGCAAACGCCAGCGCCGCGCCCTTCTTGAGGTTGGGTGCGATTTCCTTGGCGTAGATCTCGGCCTGCAATTCGTCTGGCGTCAGGATCATCATCACGTCCGCCCACTTGGCGGCTTGGGCCGGCGTCATGACCTTCAATTTTTCGAGCTCGGCCTTCTTCTTGGTCGGCGAGCCTTTTTTGAGCGCGACCGCGACGTTCTTCACACCGGAATCGCGGAGATTGAGACAGTGCGCGTGGCCCTGGCTGCCGTAGCCAACCACGGCGACCTTCTTGCCCTTGATCAGGCTGACATCGGCATCACGATCGTAATAGACACGCATCTCAATTCATCCTTTCGAGTTGCCGCCCGTGCGCATCACGAGCCGGGACCGTTGTCGGCCAGTGTGATTTCACCACCGCCCGCACCTTCGGACTTGCGGTCGATCGCGACAGGGCCGCAGGCGATGGCCGTGACGCCGGTGCGCGACACCTCGGCCAGGCCGAGATCGCGGATACGCTCGATGAACTCATCGATCTCGCCGGGTGTCCCGACCAGCTGGAAAATAAACGACTTCGGCGTTGACTCGACGATGTTGGCGCCGTGTTTGTCGGCCCACTTGAGCGCATCGTTGCGCTTCTTACCGACCCCGATCACTTTGAGCAAGGCGAGCTCGCGCTCGATCGAGGGCCCGTCGTCGGTGAGATCACTCACCACATGCACCGGCACCAAACGGCCGAGCTGGTTCTTGATCTGCTCGATCACCTGATGGGTGCCCGAAGTCACGACATTGATGCGCGAAACCTGCTTTGCCTTGTCGACTTCCGACACCGTCAGGCTCTCGATGTTATAGCCGCGACCTGAGAACAACCCGGTGACGCGGGCAAGAACGCCGGCCTCGTTGTCGACCACGACCGAGATGACGTGGCGATAGATTTTATTGTCGGCAAGACGCGCGACCGGCACCGCGCCATCGTAGAGATTGGCGGCTTGCTCGGCCGGCGCTGCGGTCGACGCGGTTGTCATGGTTACACCAGGGCCGCGCCGGCGCCGGTGATGGCGCGGTCTTCGGCTTTTTCGTTGCCGAGGATCATTTCATTGTGGGGCTTGCCAGACGGAATCATCGGGAAGCAGTTCTCGGCCTGATCGACCACCACATCGACGATCACCGGGCGATCGATCGACATCATTTCGCGAATCGTGTCGTCGACTTTGGCCGGATCGGTGACCCGCAATCCGACGCCATGGTAGGCCTCGGCCAGCTTGACGAAATCCGGCAACGACGCCGTGTAACTTTCGGAATAGCGTCCGCCGTGCAGCAGCTCCTGCCACTGGCGGACCATGCCCATATACTGGTTGTTGATGATGAAGACCTTCACCGGCAACCGGTACTGCACGGCCGTCGACATCTCCTGCATATTCATCAGGATCGACGCCTCGCCCGCAATGTCGACCACCAAGGCGTCGGGGTGCGCAAGCTGCACGCCGATTGCCGCAGGCAATCCATAGCCCATCGTGCCAAGGCCGCCTGACGTCAACCAATGATTGGGACGGTCGAAACGGAAGAATTGCGCCGCCCACATCTGGTGCTGGCCGACTTCAGTTGTGACGAACGTCGAGCGATCCTTCGACAGTTCATAGAGCCTTTGAATGGCATACTGCGGTTTGATCAACTTGCCGGTCTGCTCGAAGTGCAGGCAATCACGGCCGCGCCACTCGTTGATCCGCTTCCACCACGGCGTGATATCGACCTTCGGCGCCTTGGCGCGCCGCGCACGCCATTCGCGCAGCATCTCTTCCAGCACGACGCCGCAGTCGCCGATTACCGGAATGTCGACAACGACATTCTTGTTGATCGATGACGGATCGATGTCGACGTGAATCTTTTTTGAGCCCGGCGAGAAGAACTTGAGGTTTCCGGTGACGCGGTCGTCGAACCGCGCGCCGATGTTGATCATCACGTCGCAGTGATACATGGCGAGATTGGACTCGTAGAGCCCATGCATCCCCACCATGCCAAGCCACTCTTTGCCCGAGGCCGGAAACGCCCCGAGGCCCATCAATGTCGAGGTTATCGGAAACCCGGTCTCGGCCACGAGCTCGCGCAGCAACTCGCTCGCGCGGGGACCGGCGTTGATAATGCCGCCGCCGGTGTAGAGCAGCGGGCGCTTGGCCGCGAGCATGAGCGCGACCGCGTCCTCGATCGACTTCGTGGTCGGCGTCACGCGCGGATTGTAGGTCTTGTGCTTCTTGCGATGGATGCCCCGGGGCGCCGTCTCGTAGGCACCGGTCGACATCACCACGTCTTTGGGCAAATCGATCACGACCGGCCCTGGCCGGCCCGCCTTCGCCACGTAAAACGCTTCGTGAATGGTGAGCGCAAGCTTGTTGGCGTCCTTCACCAGGTAGTTATGCTTGGTGCACGGCCGCGTGATGCCAACGGTATCGGCCTCTTGAAACGCGTCATTGCCGATCAGGTGCGTCGGCACCTGGCCGGTCAGGCACACGATCGGAATGGAATCCATCAACGCGTCG